>VAYE01000127.1 GCA_005883235.1 Actinomycetota bacterium | reverse complement strand
GGCCCTCGAAGTCGAGGTCGTTCGTCGGCTCGTCGAGGCAGAAGACGTCGAACCGGGCCAGGAGGAGCGCCGCGAGCCGCGCCCGCGCTGCCTGCCCGCCCGAGAGCGACTCGAGTGGCTTCTCCAGCCGGCCTGCGAGCCCGACCTCGGCGCACGCGGCGGCCGCACGAGCGGCGAGATCCGAACCGCCCAGCGCGAGGAACCGGTCGAGCGCCTCCGTGTAGGGCTCCGCGAGCCCGGGCTCCTCGTCGAGTCGCGCCGCGAGCCCGTCCATCTCCGTAGCCGCGGCGGCGACGCCGGTCCTCCGCCAGCAGCCGGAGCAGCGTCGTCTTCCCGACGCCGTTCGGCCCGACGACGCCGATGCGGCTCCCCTCACCGACGACGAGCGAGACACGGTCCAAGAGCAGGCGGGCCCCGTGGGACTTGGTGACGTCGCTGAGCGTGATCGAGTGCATGGACCTCCTGACGAAGGGCGGGTGCGGCCCGGAGTGGGACGCGAGACATCGGTTTCGTCAGAAAGCCCGCATAGAGCGGCGCGAGGCGCCGCGGCGAATTCTAGAGCCGGTCGCGGAGCTCGGCCAGCGCGCTCCAGCGCGGGTCGCCGGCCTCTTCCTCGTGCGTGTGCGGCTCGTCGTTCAGGTTCCGGCCGCAGACCGGGCAGAGGCCGGCGCAGTCAGAGCGGCAGAGGATCTTGTCCGGGAGCTCGAGGGCGCTCGCGTCACGCGCCCAGCCGGCGAGGTCGAGGCGGTCGTCGGTCACGTACTGCGTCCTCAGCTCCTCGGCCTCGCCCGGGTTCGTGGCCTGGTACTCGCGCCCTTCGATCGGGAGCTCCAGCACCGCGTCCTCGAGACACCGGTAGCACGGCCCGTGGAGGCGAATCCTGAACGCCAGCTCGAAGACCGTTCCCGTGGTCGCCCGGCTGACCGTGAGCTCCGCGGGCACCTTCTCGGGCACGGGCAGGTAGCGCTGGCCGCCCAGCTCGAAGGGCTCGAGCTCGAGCTCGATCTCGTCGCGGTGCTGCTCTCCCGGCCGCAGCTTGAGCGTCCGGAGGCTGAGGCTCCTCATGGCGGCCAGGGTAGCTCAGGCCGTGCTGCGCGCCGGCACGGCCGGGGCGAACCGTGGCAGCCGCGCGCCGACGATCAGGACGACCGAGGTGACGATGGCGAGGCCGGCGATCAGCGTCCGGAACGTCATCGGCTCGCCGAGGAACGCCGCTCCGAGCAGGACTGCCACTACGGGGTTCACGTACGCGTACGTCGAGACGATGTGAGTCGGCGCGTTCCGGAGCAGCCAGTGGAACGCGCTGAAGGCGACGATCGAGCCGACGACCACGAGGTAGAGGAGCGCGAGCAGGGACGTCGCCGAGACCTGCGAGAGGTGGACCTGTCCGCCCTCGCCCGCGGCGAGCCCGGCGATCGCAAGAAGAACGCCGCCGGCGAGCATCTCCATCCCGGACGCGAGCATGGGCTGCGACGGCAGCGGGGCACGGCGCGAGTACAGCGAGCCGGCCGCCCAGGCCGCTGCTGCGGCGACGCAGACGAGGCCGCCGACGAGGTCTGTCCCGCCGCCTCCGGGGCCGACGAGGAGCGCAACCCCGCCAAGGCCCACAACGAGGCCGGCAAGGCCTGCCGGCGACAGCCGCGTGCCGAAGACGAGCCGGTCGAAGAGCGCGAGCCAGAGCGGCATCGTCGCGACGAGGAGCGCCGCCACACCCGAGTCGACGCGCTGCTCCGCCCAGGTGATCCCGCCGTTTCCGACGGCGAGGAGCGCCGCGCCCGCAACGGCCGCGGCCGCCCATTGCCGCAGGCCGAGCCGCTGGCCGCGGCGCGGCGAGACGGCGAAGAGAACCGCGCCTGCGACGACGAACCGAGCCGACGACATGAGAAACGGCGGCATCGTCCGGATGGCGAGCATGATCCCGAGGTACGTCGAGCCCCAGACCACGTAGAGCGTGGCCAGGGCGCCCCAGGCCCGCGCGATCATGGGGTCAGCGTCGGCCGATCCAGCCGCGGTCGTCGATCCGGCGCGAATCGGCGCCCCAGAGGATCGCGGCCGGGCCGATCAACACGAGCACGAGGATGACGATTGCGAGTCCCACGCACTCAGGATGCCCACTCGAGGTCTATTAGCGCAAATCGAGCTACAATTGGTTTCGATCATGGAATCTGATCGCTGGCTGGGTATCGAGCTGCGCCATCTGACGGCTCTCGAAGCGGTGTCGCGCGAGGGCTCGTTCGGCCGTGCGGCCAAGAGCCTGGGCTACACGCAGTCGGCGATCAGCCAGCAGATCGCCGCGCTCGAGCGCATCGTCGACGCCCGCCTCGTCGAGCGGCCCGGCGGACCTCGCCCGGTCTCGCTGACGGAGGCCGGCGAGCTCCTGCTGCGGCACGCGGAGGCGATCGTCGCCCGGCTTGCAGCCGCGCAGGCCGACCTCGGCGCGCTCGCCGAGGGCGAGGGCGGCGTCCTGCGCGTCGGCATCTACCAGAGCGTCGGCCAGCGCATCCTGCCCGAGTTGATGAGGCGCTACGCCGCCGCCTGGCCGCGCGTCGAGATCGCGCTGACCGAGTCGGCCTCCGACGCCGAGCTCCTGGGGCTCGTCGAGCGCGGCGAGCTCGACCTCACCTTCGCCGACCTGCCGCTCGTCGACGGACCGTTCGAAGCCGTCGAGCTCCTGCGCGACCCCTACGTCTTGATCGTTCCTGCGGGATCGCCGCTCGCCGAGCGCGACGCGACGCCGTCACGCCGCGACATCGCCGCGCTCGATCTGATCGGCTACCGCTCCTGCCGTAGCACGGTCCGGATCGAGGCTGCGCTCCGCGAGCGGCTCCATTTTGTCTTCCGCTCGGATCACAACGGCACCGTGCAGGGCCTCGTCGGGGCCGGCGTCGGCGCGGCGCTCGTGCCGCGACTGACGCTCGAGCCGCACGACGAGACGATCGTGGAGCTCGACCTCGGCCCGAAGGTGCCCCCGCGCCTGATCGCGGTCGCGTGGCACCGAGACCGCTACCGCACGCCGGCCGCCGAGGCGTTCGTCGAGACCGCGCTCGGCGTGTGCGGTGAGCTCCAAGGCGAGACGGAGCCGGTCGCCGCTTAGCACCCGCTAGAATCGCCTCGCTCCAAGCGCGATGAGGCTCGTGCCCAACCGCCCGCACCGGGCTGATGGCCTCTACGGAACGTCGACTCGACGCGAAGTGGAGGTCACCGATGGACGCCGTTCAGCTCGCCGCCGTGCTCGGGACGATCGTGCTCGTCGCAAGCGTCATCTCCGTCGAGCTCGGCGTCACCGTCGCGCTCGTCGAGCTCACGCTCGGCGTCGCAGCCGGCAACCTCTTCGGGCTGCACTCGCAGAGCTGGCTCGACTTCATCGCCTCGTTCGCGTCCGTCGTCCTCACGTTCCTCGCCGGAATGGAGGTGGATCCCGGCTACATGCGGCGGCGACTGGAGGCGTCGGTGGGAATCGGCGTCGCCTCGTTCGTCGGCCCGTTCGCCGTCGCCTCTGCGGTCGCCTACGTCCTGCTCGACTGGACGGTGCGCGCCTCGTTGATCGCCGGGACGGCGCTCTCCACGACCTCGCTCGCCGTCGTCTACGCCGTCCTCGTCGAGCGAGGGCTGACCGACACCGCGATCGGGAAGCTGATCATGAGCGCGACCTTCGTCACCGACCTGTGCACGGCGCTCGCGCTCTCGGCGATCTTCATCGAGCCGAACCTCTGGTTCCCGCTCTTCCTCGTCGTCTCGGTTGCGTTCGTCGTGGCGCTGCCGAGGCTCGCGCCGTGGTTCTTCGGTCGCTACGGCAACCGGGTGATCGAGCCCGAGATCAAGCTGGTCTTCGTCTGCCTGCTCGTGCTCATGGTCCTGGCCGACGCGTCCAAGGGACACGCTGTCCTGCCCGCCTTTGTCCTCGGCCTCGTCATGAGCCGCCACTACCGGGAGCACCGGGAGGAGCAGAAGCGGCTGCGGGTCGTCGCGTTCGCCTTCCTCACACCGTTCTTCTTCCTCAAGGGCGGACTCAACGTCTCGCTCGGCGCGGTCGTCGCCAACCTCGGCCTGCTCGCAGCGCTCCTGGCGGCGAAGATGCTCCCGAAGGTCGCGTTCATCCTCCCGCTCGCTCGGCGAGCCGCCCCGCGCCACGCAGCGTTCACGACGCTGCTGATGAGCACCGGCCTCACCTTCGGGACGATCTCGTCGCTCTACGGCTTGAACGCGGGGATCATCGACCGCACGCAGTTCTCGCTCCTCGTCACGGTCGTCGTCCTGTCGGCGGTCGTGCCGACGTTCGTCGCGGAGCGGTCGTTCCTACCGGATGTCGACGAGGAGCGTCGGCTCGACCGCAGGCAAAGCTACGCGCAGGTCGAGGAGTACGTCTAGCGGGCGCTTGACGGGACGAACACCTAGCTGGATCATCTTCGCCACGTGCAGGACTTCGAGCTGATCGCGCAGCAGGTGAGCAGCCTCGGCGAGAAGCTGGACGCTCTGGAGAAGCGCCTGGCCGAAGCCGAGAAGGTGAACACGCGACTGGAAGGCGCGGCTTTGACCACGGCCCGCGCTTTGCAGGAGATCGCGAGCCATTGGGACGCGGTCTACGCGGCGATGCGCCGCGAAGACTGACTGCTACTGGTACGGCTGCTCGTCGTTGGACGAGCCGCCGGCGACGCCCGCGACGACCGTCTCCTGCGAGCGCTCCTGCAGCCGCTCGCGGCCACGCTTCACCGCGGTCAGGAACTTGTCGAGGTTGACCTCGAGCGTCGAGAGGATCCCGTCCGCCCAATCCTCCATCTCGAGCCGCGTCTCGCGGGCCTGGCGCCGCGCGTCGTCGACGATGTCCTGCGCCTGCCGCTCGGCGAGCTTGACGATCTCGGTCTGGGACGCCTCGCGCACCGCCTGCTCGCGGGCTTCACCGAGGATGCGGTCGCACTCGCGCTTCGCCTCGGCCAGCATCTCCTGGCGCTCCTTGACGATCCAGCGGGCCTGCTTGATCTCCTCGGGGATCGTCGCCCGCATCTGGTCGAGGATGTCGTAGATCTCCTCGCGGTCGATCCGAACCTGGTCGGTGAGCGGCACGGCCTTGGCGTTGTGGACCAGGTCGTCGAGCTTGTCGATGAGGACGAGGACGTCCATGTCCGCGGCATCTTACTCCTGCGGGCTGACAGGGGCTCCGGGTCGTCCGCGCGGGAAGAGCTCGGCGAACCGGCGCGCAACGGGCTCCGGCACGAGCTCGTCCACCTTGCCTCCGAACGAGGCGATCTCCTTCACGCCGCTCGACGAGACGAAGCTGTACTGCGGGCTCGCCATCACGTAGACGGTCTCGACGTCGGGCGCGAGCGTGCGGTTCAGGTGGTTCATCTGGAACTCCCACTCGAAGTCGGAGATCACACGCAGCCCCTTGACGATCACCTTCGCGTCCCACTTGTGCGCGAAGTCGACGACGAGCTCCGAGAAGCGGTCGACCTCGACGTTGTCCCGGTCCGCGAGCGCAGCCTCGAGGAACGCGACCCGCTCGTCGAGCGTGAACATCGGCTGCTTGTGCAGGGGGTTGCCGACGACGCCGACGACCACGCGATCGAAGATGTCGGCCGCGCGGGCGATCACGTCGACGTGTCCGTTCGTGACGGGGTCGTACGTGCCGGGGTAGATCGCGGTGATCACGTGTGCTCGTAGAGCGTAAGGCGCGCGGAGCCGTAGCGGCGACTCGTGCGCTTGGCGAGCGGCAGGTCGGGCTCGACCTTCGCGGGGGTCTCGAAGACGAGCAGGCCGTCCTCGGCGAGCAGGCCCGGGAGGTAGCGCGCGAGGCGGTCGTGGTCGGCGAAGTCGTAGGGCGGGTCGAGGAGGACGAGGTCGTAGCGGCGCTGCTCGTTCGCGATTGCCGCGAGGACGTCGCCGCAGATCAGCGTCGCCTGGAGCCGGAGCTTGTCGAGGTTGCGCTCGATCGCACGGCACGCGTCGCGGTCGGACTCGACGAAGACCGCCCGCTCGGCCCCGCGCGAGAGCGCCTCGAGCCCCATCGCGCCGGAGCCGGCGTAGAGGTCGAGGACGGCCGCGCCGTCGACAGGGCCGATGAGGTTGAAGGCGGCTTCGCGCACGCGGTCGGAGGTCGGCCGCGTCGTTCGCCCCTTCGGTGCGTAGATGGTGTGCCCCTTGCGGGAGCCGGCGACGATCCTCACTGGCAGCGGAGCGCCGCGACCATCGTCTCGACCGCCTCCTCGTTCGAAAGGCGGCTTCGGCGCACGAGGTTTCGCCACGTATAGAAGTCGAGTGCGAGCTCGAGGACGGCACGGGCGCGCGGCGTGTCGGGGAGAGACTCGCCGAGCGTCGCACGGACCTGCTCCAGCAACCGTCCGCCGCGGAGCTTGGCCAGCTCCCTGGTCGGCTTGTGAACCTCGGCATCGCGAACGATGCAGCTCAGCATGTCCTCCGTACGCTCGAAGTAGTCGTAGAGCTCGCCGAGACCCGTTCGCAGCCGCGCGTTCGGATCCTCGATCGCCTTCCACGGCTCAGGGTCGGGGAACGGGTTGAGCTCGTAGAAGAGCCCGGAGCACGCCAAGCCGAGCGCCCGCTCGTCGGGGAAGTGGCGGTAGAGCGTGTGCCGCTGCACGCCCGCCTGCCGAGCGACGTCGCTGAGCGTCGTCCGCGCCGGCCCTTTCGTGCGGTGCAACTGGATGGCGGCCTCGACGATGCGCCGTCGGGTCTCGCCCTGGCGCTCGGCCCGGCGTTTCAGCTCGTATTTGCGCGTCACGCCATAAATTGTTGCACACCCCTGTGCAGTCATGTATACATCGCTGCACACCACTGTGCAGCTAAAGGAGCGAGGCATGGAGACGAGAATCGACCAGATCGTCGGCGGCATCTACCGCATCGCCACGATGACCGAGCCGTACGGGATCACCTTCAACCAGTTCCTGATCGACGACGAGCGGCCCACGCTCATCCATACGGGCGAGCACGGCGCCTACGAGAGCGTGCGCCGAGCCATCGGCGAGGTCCTCGATCCCGCGAGGATCGCGAACGTCGTGCTCCTGCACTGGGAAGGCGACGAGAACGGCGGCATGGACAGGTTCATGGCAGAGGGGCAGGACGCCGAGCTCGTCGGCTCCGCGCTCTCGATCCAGCTCAACGCGCAGGGGTTCGGGCTCACAGAGCGGGTGCGCGGCTTCACAGACGGCGAGACCCTCGACCTCGGGCGGCACCGCCTGCGGTTCCTCGAGACGCCGCACGTCCACCACTGGGACTCGATGATGGTGCTGGAGGAGACGACGGGGAGCCTATTCCCATCCGATCTCTTCCTGCAGCCCGGCGACCAGCCGCCGATCGTGACCGAGAACTTGAGTGACGCGATGTGCGAGGTCTACCGCGCAGTCGGGATCTTCGCCCACGAGGATCCCGTGCGGCGGGTCGTCGACCGGATCGAGGCGCTCGATCCCGCGTGGGTGCACGCGATGCACGGCGGCTCGCTGCCGCGCGAGGCCGTGCCCTCCTACGTGCGCGCGCTCCGGGAGCAGGAGTTCGCGTACCGTGGGCTGCTCCTCGGCCGAGAGGTCGCCGTCCCGGCCTGAGCCGTCAGGCCGCGGCTTCGCGACTCTCGAAGATCCGGTCGACCTCGTCCGCCAGCGGACCCGGCCGGTCGACCAGAGCGGACGCCTCACGGCGCGCCAGCTCCAGCAGCGGCCGATCCCGCCTCCAGCCGCTCGCGGGCCGCGTCGGTCAGCTCCTCCTTCGCGCGCGAGACGAGCAGGCAGTACGACTGCTCCGCCCCCCGCCCAACGCGGCCGCGGAGCTGGTGGAGCTGGGCGAGCCCGAACCGGTCGGCCTCCTGGACGATCATCACCGTCGCGTTCGCCACGTCGACGCCGACCTCGATCACCGTCGTCGCAACGAGGACGTCGAGCTCCCGTGCCTTGAAGCGCCGCATCAGCTCGCGCCGCTCCGCGGGCCTGAGCCGGCCGTGCATGCACCCCACGCGGAAGCCGCGAAGCTCGGCTCGGACGAGCCGCTCGGCCTCCTGCTCGGCCGCGCGCGCTCTCGACGTCTCCGACTCCTCGACGAGCGGGCACACGACGTACGCCTGCCGGCCCTCCTCGAGCAGGCGGCGTAGCCGCTTGTACGCCTCGGCCGCCCGCTCCTCGGGGATCCAGCGCGTCACGACCGGCTTGCGCGCCGCCGGCGGCTTGGCGATCTCGCTCACCGCCAGATCGCCGTAGACGGTCAGCGCGAGCGTCCGCGGGATCGGCGTCGCGGTCATGTGCAGGACGTGCGGCGAGCGCCCTTCGACGAGGGCCTTGCGCTGCTCGACCCCGAACCGGTGTTGCTCGTCCACGACCGCCACGGCGAGCTCGCCGAGATCCACTCCCTCCTGGATCAGAGCGTGCGTGCCGACGACGATCTGCGAGTCATCCTCGCGCGTCTTGACTGAGCCGGTGAGGAGCGCGACCCGCACGCCGAGCTCGGCGCAGATCGGCTCGAGGGTGAGGAAATGCTGCTCGGCGAGGGTCTCCGTCGGCGCCATCAGCGCCCCCAGCCGCCCCTTCTCGACCGCCCGCAGGAGCGCGTAGAGCGCAACGACAGTCTTCCCGGAGCCGACGTCGCCCTGGAGCAACCGCTGCATCGGGATCGGGCGCGCCAGGTCGGCGTCGAGCTCCGCGATCGCGCTCCGCTGGTGCGGCGTCAGCTCGAAGGGCAGCACCTCGAGGTAGCGGGCCACGAGCTCGCCGGGCGCTCCGAGCTCGGGCGCGCGCTCGGCCTCGCGCTCCCGTGCTCGCCGCGCGATCCCGAGCTGGAGGACGAGCAGCTCGTCGAAGGCGAGCCGCCGCCGGCCGAGCTCCGCCTCGCCCTCGTCCCGCGGCTTGTGGAGAGCGGTGAGCGCGTCGGCGAGGAGCGGAAGGACGAGCCGCTGCCTCATCTCGGCCGGGAGGGCGTCGGGGAAGTCGCGCGCGTGCGGAAGCGCCGCCTCGACGAGCCCGCGGAGCCGGCTCGCGGCGATCTCCTCGCTCGCGGGATAGACGGGTGCGAAGTCGGCGGTCGCCGAGGTCTCGCCGAGATCGTAGGAGCGCACGTCGAAGCCGTACCGACCGGGCTTCCCGCGGAGGCGGAGCCGGGTCCCCGGCCGGAGCCGGGCCTTGAGCCACGGCTGGTTGAAGAAGGTCGCGCCGATGGCGCCGGTCCCATCGGAGATCCGGACGGTCAGAATCCTCAGCCGCCCGCGCCCGCGGCGCTCGCCGACCGAGACGACCTCCCCCGCGATCGCGACCTCCTCGTCCCCGAACACTTCTGAGATCGGGCGCTCGGGCACGGCCGCCTCGTAGCGGAAGGGCCGGTGCTCGAGCAGATCGCGGACGGTCGCGAGCCCGAGCTTCTCGAGCTTCCGCCGGAGGGCGGAGCCGACTCCGGGGAGAACGTCGAGCGGCCGTTCCAGCGCCTCAGGCCGCGCTCGGCCGCGTAGCGGCGGCCACACCGCAGGCGGCTCTTCCCCGGCGAATCCCGCCGGCAGACGCGTGGATGCTGACACCGCGGCCAGGGCCTTTCGAGTATAGGTCCCGCCCTCGACGGCTCAGGGGTCGTAGAACCAGAAGAACCCGACGGTGCCGGGTCCCGCGTGGGTGCCGACGACGGCGCCGAGGGTCGTCACGATCTCGATCTCGGCCTGCGGCCGCTCGCTGCGGACCATCTTCCGCAGCGCCTCCGCCCGCGCGGGCGCGTCCGCATGGGCGATCCCGACCCTGAGGCCCGGGCTGTCGCTGGTCTCGCCGGTCAGCTCGCGGACGAACTCCTGCATCGCCTTCTGGTTGCCGCGCACGCGCTTCACGGGGACGACCTCGCCGTCCTCGATGGTGAGGATCGGCTTGATCTTCAGCAGCTGACCGGCCATCGCGCGGGCGCGCCCGATCCGGCCGCCCTTGGCGAGAAACTCGAGCGTGTCGACGGTGAAGAGGAGGCCGTGCTCCTGCTTGTAGCGGTCGATCAGCTTGTCGAGCTCGTCGTCGGTCGTCCCCGCCTCGAGCCTCCGCTGCACGGCCAGACCGAGCATGGCGATCGCGGCCGAGGCAGTCTCCGTGTCCACCATCCTGATCCGGCCCCCGCCGAGCTCCTCGGCGGCGATGCGAGCGCTGCCGAACGTGCCCGAAAGGCGGCTCGCGATGTGGAGCGAGTAGATCCGCTCGAACCCCGCCAGGTCCTCGTAGACGGCGAGGAAGTCCTGCGGAGTCGGCTGCGAGGTCGTCGGCAGCTCGGCGGCGGTGCGCAGGCGCGCGTAGAACTCCGCCGGCCCGAGCTCGACGTAGTCGCGGTAGCTCTCGTCGCCGAAGCGGACATAGAGAGGGACGACACGCCAGTTCGGGAAGCGGCTCGGCGCCTCGGGAAAGTCGGCGGTCGAGTCGACGACGACCGCCGTGTTCCCGGCGGTCAGCTCCACGGGATCATTCGGCGGGCGCGAGCCGGCCGGCCGCACGATGGATCGCGCCCACGATCTCGTCGAGCTCCTGGTCCTTCCGCAGGCACGCCACGGCGCCCGCTTCGTAGAGCGCCTCGACCTCGCGCCCGCTCGCGGAAGCGGTGAGGCACACGACGGTCGCCCTCGGACACGCGTCCCGCACGGCGGCGGTCGCCTGCACGCCGTCGATTCCAGGCAGGCGAAAGTCCATCAGGACGACCTCCGGATGGTGCTCGACGCAGGCCGGAACCGCCTCCGTGCCGTCACCCACCGACGCGACGACCTGGATGTCGGAGCGGAGGCCGAGCAGCAGCTCGAGCGCCTCGCGGAAGACCTCGTTGTCCTCTACGAGGAGAATGCGGATCGGCGCCGCCAA
>VAYE01000126.1 GCA_005883235.1 Actinomycetota bacterium | reverse complement strand
AGGCGATCTTCACGCTCTGGGCGCCACGCGGCTGGCGGACGACCACAGGCTTGAAGATCGGCGACGACGCCACACGGATCACGAGCCTCTACGGCACACTCGCCCGTACCGACTGCCCCGGCAACTACTACGCCCTGACGCTGCCGACGCGCGGCGGCGTCAACGCCTTCTACGTCGTCAACGAGAAGGTGTTCGGCTTCGGCCTGGTCAACTTCACCGTGCCGGTCTGCCGCTAGCTTCGAGCCGCATCAGGCGCCCGACGAGCGGGATCGCGGCCAGGATCGGCAGCCCGCACACCGGCCAGAGCACCTGGTAGCCGCCCGTCGACTTGAGGTACGGCGAGGCGAGGTCGATCGCGCCGCCGGCGAGGAGCGGCCCGACGATCAGGCCGACGCCCTTCGTCGTCGTCGCGAGCCCTGAGATCGCGCCGCGGTGCTTGGGCGGCATGAGCTTGAAGAGGAGGCCCCAGGCCTGGGTCATCACCGCGCCGCCGGCGATCGAGACCGGGAAGACCATGCCGTAGTACCAGTCGTGCCACTGCCGCGCGAAGCCGCCGGCCAGCAGACCGCCGCCGTAGACGAACGAGCAGAAGAAGATCACGCGGCCGAGCCCGATCCGATCCGCGACCCGGCCCGACCAGACGGCCGCCACGACGTAGCCCCCCGCCACCGTCGCGAGCACGAGCGAGGCGATCTTCGGCGACTGATGCAGACCGCGCGTGATGTAGAGGACGACGAAGATCCTCGCTGCTGCGAACGTCCCTTCCCAGGCCGCGTTCGCGGCGAGGAAGCTGCGCACGTCCGCCTCCTCGCGGAGAACGCGCCAGCTCGTCGAGAGGTAGGCGCGAAAGCCGCGGAAGACGCGCCCGTGGCCGCCGTCCTCGCGGACGAAGACGATCACGGCTCCGCAGGCGAGCGTCGTGACGACGGCCGCGAGCAGGAACGGCGCCGGGGTCCAGACGTCGAGCAGGAATCCCCCGCCGACGAGCGCCGCGCCGAGCGCGATCCCCCGCAGCACGTGCTGGACGCCCTGCGCGCGGCCGAACACCGCCGGCGGCAGGAGGTCGGGGTAGAGGCCGCGGTACGGCGGCTCGTAGACGTAGTACGCGAAGAAGAACGCGAAGACGACGAGCGCCGTCGTCCAGAGGTTCGGCATGAAGGCCATCAGCACGAGGCAGAAGGCCATCGGGCCGAGGGCGACGAGCATGAACGGGCGCCGGCGGCCGAGGGGCGTGTGGAAGGTGTCGCTCCACGGGCCGATCACGGGCGAGAGCAGCAGGGCGAAGACGCCTTCCGCGCCGAGCACGAGGGCGATCAGCGTTCCGGAGCTCGTGAAGTGGCCGAGCTCGACCGGCAGGAACGTCAGCGTCGTGATCGAGAACGCGAGCCCGAACGCGCCCAGGCCGAGCACCCACAAGAGTCGTCCGCCGGCGATTTGCGGCGGCCGCGGCGCGACGAGCTCTTGCAGGCTCATATCGGCGCCGCCGCCGTCTCGCCGCCGAGGCCGGCGCAGACCACCTCGACCACGGCCCGTTCGGCTCCCGCGACGTCGTCGTCGCTGCCGCCGCGGCCGAGCACCCAGCTCGTCAGGATCGTCTCGATGCCGCCGTAGAAGACGAGGCTCGCGAGGCTCGGGTCGAGGTCACGTCTGAACTCGCCGTCTGCCTGCCCGCGGACGACGATGCGCTCGATCGCGGCGAGCGCCTTCGCGATCGCGTCGACGCGTTCCTGCAGCGCGGGGCTGCGCGCGATCTCGCGGACGAGGACTCGGACGAGGTCGGGCTGGCGGCGCCATGCGCGGAGCATGATCGCCGCCACCTGGCGCAGCTGCTCGCGCGCCGTCGCGTCCGAGAGCTCCACCTCGTGGATCGCGGCGAGGAGCTCGCTCCAGGTCTCGCGGAAGATGGTCTCGAGCAGCTCGTCCTTGGACGCGAAGTAGTGGTACAGGAGCCCGTGGGCGACTCCGGCCTCCTCGGCGATGTCCCCGACCCGGCACGTGTGGAAGCCCTTGCGCGCGAAGACGCGCACAGCGGCCTCCAGAATGAGGCGCCGCTTCTCCTCGGCGATGACTGACCGGTCAGTCAACGCGCTCACTGTACCCCGGCTTGGTCGGCGAGTCGACCGCTTTGACCCCTGCTACCGTCGCTTCGGTGGAACCGCTCGCGGGCGTGCTGGTTGTCGACCTGACGCGGTACCTCCCGGGCCCGTTCGCTAGCCGCGAGCTGCTCCGGCTCGGCGCCCGCGTCGTCCGGCTCGAGCCGCCGGCGGGCGATCCGCTGCGCGAGATCGAGCCGGCCTGGGACGCGCTGCTGAACGCGGGCAAGGAATCGGTCGTCTGTGACCTCAAGCACGAGCCGGAGCTCGGCAGAGCTCTCTGCGCACGCGCCGACGTGGTGCTGGAGAGCTTCCGGCCGGGCGTCGCCGCGGGGCTCGGAGTCGGTCCCGACGACCTGCCCGAGCGGATCGTCTACTGCTCGCTGACCGGCTTCGGAAGGGACGGCCCGCACGCGGCGCGGGTCGGGCACGACCTGAACTACCTCGGCTACGCGGGCGCGCTCGCGGAGACCGCGCCGGCCCTCCCGCCCGTTCCGCTGGCCGACCTCGGCGGCGCGCTCTCCGCGGTGGGCGAGATCGTCGCCGCCCTGCTGGCCCGCGAGCGAACGGGCCGGGGGGCGAGGCTCACGGTCTCCTTCACGTCGTTCGCGCACCGGCTGGCGCCGTTCGGCGGCCCGCTCACCGGGCGGCTCGCCTCCTACCGGATGTACGGCACGGCGGACAGCCGCTGGCTGACCGTCGCCTCGCTCGAGCCGCGGTTCTTCTCGCGCCTCTGCGACATCGTCGGCCGGCCCGACCTGGCCGCGAGGCACCGGGATCCTGACCAGGAGTCGCTCGCTGCGGAACTCGAGGAGGTCTTTGCGGCGAGGCCTCTCGCGGCGTGGCTCGAGCTCCTGGACGGCGAGGAGGTCTGCGTCGGACCGGTGCTGACGCTCGAAGAGGCCGGCGCCGAGCGCCCGTCCGCACCTGCGCCGGCCCTCGGTGAGCACACGGACGCGTGGCGGCGCGAGCTTCAGCCGGGCCGCGGGAGCCCGAGCGCGGCCGGCAGCGCGTAGAGATCGGGCAGCCGCTCCTCGACCTCCGGGTAGCGGTTCTCGCGGTCGACGAGAAACGCCCGCATCCCGAGCGCCCGCGCGCCCTCGACGTCGTCCTCCAGCGAGTCGCCGACCATCGCCGCGTCCGCCGGCTCGACGCCGAGCCGCTCGAGCGCCGCGCGGAAGATCGTCTCGTGCGGCTTGACCCACCCGTGGTCGCGCGAGCAGACCGCGGCGTCGACGTCGAGGCCGTGGTGAGCGACGAAGGCCTCGAGGTCTCGAACGCCGTTCGAGACCAGCGCGAGCTTCAGGTCGAGCCGGCGCAGCTCCTCGAGGACGGGCAACGCGTCCTCGTAGAGGTCGAAGTTGCCGTGCTCCTCCCAGGCGCGCTCGATCGCGGCGGCGCATTCGCGCGCCCGCTCGCCCTCGCCGCCCATACCGCGGACGATCCGCTCGGTGAAGGCGACCCAAATCTCCTCGTCGTGCTCCAGCTCCGGGTGCCGCTCGAGCGCTGTGACGGCCGCGGCCCGCGCGTCCTCGTAGCGGCCCGAATCGAGCTCGAGGCCGAACTGCTCGCCGCGCCGCCGGTAGCCCTCCGGCCCCAGCTCGGGGCCCGGGCGAGCGAGCGTGAAGTCGACGTCCAGGAGGACTGCGCGGATCGGCATCACCCAGCTTCTACCAGCCACCGCGCAACCTGCGCGTGGTCGTCGTGCCCGATCCCCCACGCCACCGTCTGACCCAGCGTCCAGCCGCGTGCGCGCCCGCGGTCGAGCCCGAGCTCGGCGGTGAGCCGGTCGAGCCGGTGGAGGACGTCGCGTCGCGCATGACCCAGCTCCGTGCCGCGGACGAGCGCCGCGATTCCGAACTCCCGCTCGCCCGCGAGCGGCTTGGGGTCGATCGCGAGCCACGGCTCGCGCTCTGCCCGAAGCACGTTCCCGGCGTGCAGGTCCTGGTGCAGGAGAACCTGGTCGCCCTGAGTCGGAGCGAGCGTCCGGAGCGCATCGAGCGCCGCGTCTAGGAGCTTCCGCTCGAAGGGCCGCCCGGCGCTCTCCCACTCGTCAGGCAGGTTGCTGGCCCACCACGCGGCCTCGTCGGCGAGCGGCCGGAAGGGAGGGCCCGCGGACTTCCAAAGCCGCGGCAGGAGCGCGACCATGACGTCGAGGGCCGCGTCTCGGTCGAGGTCGGACAGCGGCGTCCCCGGCCGCGCGCGCTCGAGAAGGAGCGCATGGCGCTCCGGGTCGTGGTCGAGCAGCCGCACGGCGCCGTCCCCGTCCAAGAGGCGCAGCGCCTCCGCCTCGTGCTCGCTCTCGCGATCCGGGAACTGGATCTTGAGGACGACGTCTCCAGCCGGCACGGCGAGCGAGGCGAACGCGTACTCGAACGGCGGCTCGAGCTCGAGCGCCCAGTGCTTTGTGCACTCGTGCACAAGGTCGGGAAGACGCCCGAGCCACGCGCGGCCTTCGGGGACCTCCTCGAGCCAGGCTAGGCCGGGGTGGGCCAGCGGTACGCGTCCGCGCGACGGTTCTTGAGCGACGGGAGGTTTCGCCGCACCTCCTCGAGCCTGGCGCGGTCGAGCTCGGCCGAGATCACCGTCTCCTCGTCCGGCGCCTGAGCCAGGACGATCCCCCACGGATCGACGATCAGCGAGCGGCCGTAGCTCGGCTTCCCGGGGATCGTCTCGCCGATCTGCGCCGCGGCGGCCACGTAGTTCTGGTTCTCGATCGCGCGCGCCCGCAGCAGGACGTGCCAGTGGTCCTTGCCGGTGTAGAGCGTGAAGTGCGCCGGAACGGTGACGAGCTCCGCGCCCTCGAGCGCGAGGATCCGGTAGAGCTCGGGGAAGCGCAGGTCGTAGCAGACCGTGAGCCCGATCGGCCAGCCTTCGAGCCGCGCGACGACCGGCTCCTCGCCGGGCTCCTCGGCGTCCGACTCGCGGTAGCGGTGGCCGCCGACGTCGACGTCGAAGAGGTGGATCTTGCGGTAGAGCGCGACGAGCTCGCCGTCGGGATCGAAGACGAGGCTCGTGTTCGAGAGCTTCTCCCGCCCCTCGCGGCGTTCGGTGATCGAGCCGCCGACGAGCGTGATCCCGTGCTGCGCCGCCCAGCCGCGCATCGCCTCGACCGACTCGCCGCCCTCGATCGTCTCCGCCGCCTCGTGGAGCGTCTCCACGCCGCCGATCGCGTTCCACTTCTCCGGCAGGAGGACGACGTCGGCGCCGCTCGCGGCGGCCTGGGCGACGAGCCGCTCCGTCTTCTCCAGGTTCTCCGCCTTGTCGTCCCGGCTCGTGAGCTGAACGCAGGCGACGCGGATCCGGTCGGGCATCGACGCAGGATAGCTTTGGGCGAATGGAAGCCGTCACCGCGCCGACGGGCCGGGTGCGCATCTTCGACGCGCTTCGGCACCGCGACTTCCGCCTCCTCTGGAGCGGCCAGGCCGTGTCGCTGCTCGGAGACATGGCCTTCGTCACCGCGCTCGGCTGGCGCACGTTCACCCTCGCCGGCTCGTCGCGCCTCGGCGTCGTCCTGCTCTGCGAGTCGGGAGCGATGCTCGCCACGCTCCTCGTGGGCGGAGTCCTCGCCGATCGCTACGAGCGGCGGCGCATGATGATCGTCTCCGACGTCTGGCGGTTCGCGGCCGTCGGAGCGATCGCGCTCGTGGACGCGACCGGCCACCTCACGTTCCCGATCCTGCTCGGCCTCGCGATCCTCGTCGGGCTCGGCGACGGCTTCTTCTATCCGGCCGTCGGGGGCATCGTCCCGCTCGTCGTCGAGCAGCCGGCGCTCGCTTCGGCGAACAGCCTGATGGGGATCGCGCGCTGGGGGAGCCTGATGATCGGACCGTCGCTGGCTGCGTTCACCTACGGCGCCGGCGGCGCCTCGGTCGTCTTCGGCTTCAACGCGGCGACGTTCCTCGTCTCGGCCGGCCTGATCTGGCTCGCGCGCCCACGGGCGGTCGAGACGCCGCCTCGCGAGGGAACGCTGCGCGAGATCCGGGATGGCGCCCGCTACGTGGCAGGGATCCCATGGCTGTGGGTGACGATCTCGCTCTTCGCCGTCGTGCTGATGCTCCAGTACGCGCCTCAGCAGGTGCTCCTGCCGAAGCTCGTCCACCAGCACTTCGATCGCGGCGTGGGCGCCTACGGCCTGCTCACGACGTCCCTGGGCGTCGGCACCGTCCTCGGCACGATCGCATTCGGCGTCCTCCAGCCGAGGCGCCGGCGCGGTGTCGTCGCCTACACCGTGTGGCTCGTGAACAGCGCCGCGATCGCCGGTCTCGTGCTCTCCCCGTGGTTTCCGCTCGCCTCCGGGCTCGCCGTCCTGCGCGGAGCCTGCCTCGCCTTCGGCGTCGCGATCTGGGAGACCATGCTCCAGGAGCTCGTCCCCGAGCACCTCCTCGCCCGTGTGATCAGCCTCGACGTCTTCGGCAGCTTCGGGCTCATGCCCGTCGGGCTCGCGATCTGGGCATCCGTGGCGAATGTCGCCCCTCCCGGTGTGCTGATCGCCTCGGGAGCGGGCGTCTCCTCCGTTCTCGTCGCGATCGCGTTGACGCGGCGCTGGCTCTGGGAGATCGATTGAGGACCCCGGCGGAGATCCTGCGCGACGCGAGGACGATCGCGCTCGTCGGCGCCTCGCCGCGCCCGGACCGGCCGAGCCACGGCGTGATGCGCTACCTGCTCGACCAGGGCTACCGCGTGATCCCGGTCCGCCCGCTCGACTGCGACGAGGTCCTCGGCGTCGCGTGCGTCGCCGCGCTCGCCGAGATCGACGAGCCGATCGACTTCGTCGACGTCTTCCGCCGGCCCGAGTTCTGCCCCGAGGTCGCCCGCGAAGCCGTCGCCGCCGGCGCCAAGGCGCTCTGGCTCCAGCTCGGGATCGTCTCGCCCGAGGCGCGGCGGATCGCGCTCGACGCGGGCCTGGACTACGTCGAGGACGCCTGCACGGCGATCGTGCACCGGCGCGAGCTCACCTCGAGCTAGAGAGCCCGCGGCGCGTGCGACGTCGAGTAGACGTCCTTGCGCTTGATCAGGCCGTTCTCGAACGGGAAGACGTCGATTCCGTCCCACTTGAGCCGCCTGCCGTCGCGGGTCGCCTGCGCCGTCCACTCGCTCACGACGAGACCATCGCGCGCGTACAAACGCCGGCCCGTGAAGCGCAGGTCCGGCGTGTTCTCGAAGATGCGGGCGATGTGGCCGCGTACCGCCTCGCCCTCCGCACGCTCTCCGGCCGTGTGGTTTTCGAACACCATGTCCGGCGCGTGCAGCGCGACGATCGCCTCGACGTCCTGCCGGTTCCAGGCGTCGTTGTAGCGGCCGATGGTCTCCTCGAGGACCTTGGCGTCGTCGGGCCCAGGCACGCTGCGATCATACGAGCCTCGCGATGCCCGTCTACTGGAAACCGCGCTACCCCACACGCGTGATGCGCGAGCGGGCCTGGGCGAAGCGGGCCAGGGCGCGTGAGGAGGCGCTTCGCCGCAGCCGGCCCCCCTCGCTCCTGCGGCGTCTGGCTGCGCGGTTGACG
>VAYE01000125.1 GCA_005883235.1 Actinomycetota bacterium | reverse complement strand
CGCGCTCGCCGCGCAGGTACGCGACCGCTTCAGCAAGGTGCCGCACGGCGACGGGCTCGATCCCCGCAAGCGCGGCTTCCGCCGCACATTCCGCCGCGCACAAGAGCTTCTGAAGCCCGCCGCGACGAGCGCCTTCGGCAGCGGCGAGCACGCCGCCGACCGGTCGCAGGCGTCCGTCCAGGCCGAGCTCGCCGACGGCAGCATGCTCCGCGACGCGTTCCGGCGGCACCTGCCGCGAGGCGGCCAGAACGGCAAGGGCGATCGGCAGGTCGAATCCCGAGCCTTCCTTGCGCAGCTCGGCCGGCGCCAGGTTGACCGTGACGCGATGTCCTGGCCACTTCAGCTCCGCGGCGGCAATCCCGCTGCGCACGCGATGCTTCGCCTCCTGGCAGGCGCGGTCAGCCAGGCCTACGAGCGCGAATGCCGGCAGGCCGTCCTGAAGGTGCGCCTCGACGTCGACCCGGCGCGCGTCGAGCCCGACCAGCGCATGCGTGACCGTTCGTGCGAGCACGTCGCCAACATAGGCAACAAACAGTCACGTGTGTGTGACGCGAATGTGACGAAAGCGTGACGATCAGCGCGCGACGAGCACGTCCTCGAAGAACTCGCCCGCGCGGCGGCCGGTACGCCGGTTGACGTGTCGCCGGTAGCGCTCTTCCAACCGCAGCCCCGCCAGCTCGAGGATCTCCGGATAGAGATCGCGGCGATCGTTGATCACGATCACGACACGGGCGCCACGCCGCAACGATCCGCGCACGTTCGCCAACACCGCCGCGACGCCCTCGATGTAGGCGGCCAGTGCGGCTCGGTTCGTCCCCTTCCCCAGCTCCAGCGAGCCGAAGTCCTCGAGCCCGAGCAGCTCGTAGGCGTACCGGTGCTGCTCGTGGTAGTCGCCTCGCGCCCGCGCACTCGAACGCGCGCGAACTCCCGGACCCGCTTAAGCGTGTCGAGCGCGTAGCGCCGCAAGAACCGGCGGGCCTCCCCCACCGGCCTGCACGTCCGCCGGTGCTTGTGACACCAGTACTCGGTGCGCTGCGGCGCCCGCGGGAAGTCGAGGTCGAAATGCGTCGTCCGGCGGGCCGAGCGAGCCGCACGCGCAAGCACAACCCGCAGCACGTCGGCGTGCTCGTAGTCGTCGACCAGGCCGCGGAAGAAGAGGAGCTCCGCCGCCGCCTGGGGCGCGAACCAGTCCCGAACGTACTTGGGCACCTCACCCTCGGGACGGCGCCCGTCGAACTCCTCCAGGCGCGCCGAGGCATCGCGCAGCTCCGACTCGAGCACGAACGGGTTGTAGTCCCGCGTCTTCACCCGCATCAACAGGCAGTTGAACGCGGCCAGGTCCGCCCCGCACGCATCGTGCCCCGACTCCAACGCCTGCACGAGCGTCGTCCCCGAGCCGGCGAACGGATCGAGGACATGTCCGCCCGGCCGGAGATAGCGTGCGAGCAGCGCCTCGACGAGCTGCGGGATGAACTTGCCCAGGTACGGATGAAGCCGGTGGACGTGCTTCGTCCGCTCGCGCTCGGGCAGGTCGCGCTCGGACCACGAGAGCTCGAGGTCGATGTCGCGGTAGAGCGCATCCTGGGTCGGGGCCACGCCCCGCCGGAGTTCTACGGCACTGCCGGGACTCCTAGGACCACGAGCTCCAGAATGGCGCCGCCGCCCTCCGGCGCCTCCTCGGCGAGCTCGAAGACGGGCTTGTACCCCCACTCCCGGACGATTCGCCGAACCGGATGCGCCGGCACGCCCCGGCGCGGGCTGCCGTAGCCGCAGACGATGAGACGCCCACCAGGGAGCACGGCCCGCGCGAGCAGCCGCTCCACGAGCTCACGCCACCGCGGCTCAGGCGCGTAGACGAGCTCTGTGCGGACGAAGTCGAAGGGTCGCAACGGCTCCCACTCGAGCGCGTCGCCGACGTAGAACCGATCCGCCCAGGGCGGCAGGCGCGCGCGAGCCACGTCGACAAGCCGGCGCGAGAAGTCGAGCCCGTACGGCTCGATCGCATGCGGCGGCCAGCGGACGAGCGACTCGAGCAGGTAGCCGTTCGCGCACCCCACGTCGAGGAACGTTCCCGGTCGGTCGATCGCGCGGACGATCGGCCTGCGCGCAGCCTCCCAGCGAGCCTCGTCGCCGCCGAAGCCCGACTGCCGGCGCGGATCCTCGCTCGCGAGGTAGTGCTCCTCGTAAACCTCCATCGGCCACCACATCAGAAGGCATCCGCGAGCCGCTCGAGCCGGCCGCCGCGCTCGGCGACCACGTCGAACGAGACCTCCAGGCCGTCCAGGTCGGGATGGGCCGCCAGCCAGGACTCGGCGGCCTGCCGCAGCCGCCGCTGCTTCTCGGGCCCGACCATCTCGACCGGATCGCCGAAACCGGGCCCCGCTTTCGCCTTCACCTCCACGAACACGACGCGCCGGCCGCGGCGCGCGACCAGGTCGAGCTCGTAGCCGCCCGCCCATGCGTTCGCGTCGAGGATCCGGTAGCCGCGCAGCAGGTAGTGCCACCGCGCGCGCCGCTCGACGGCCGCGCCGGTGGCCCGGGTGCTCAGTCCTCTCCGGCCCAGTAGTCGAGGGTCGAGCCGGTCGGGAGCATCGTCTGGTAGCCCTCGTCTTCCGTCCAGATCCCGACCTTGCCGCTGTCGGGGTAGTGGACGACCGCGAGCGGCGACTTCGAGGAGAGGAGGAGAACGCGGCACGGCTCGTCCGTTCGGTTCACTACCCCATGAGCGCCGTCCGGGCCTTCGGGGAAGACCGCAACGTCGCCCGGCTCGAGCTCCCGCTCGCCGTCCGGTCCCCGCAGCGTCGGCCGGCCCGACACGCAGACGAGCCACTCCTCGCAGCCGTGCTCGTAGTGGTAGGGCCAGGTCTTCTCACCGGGCGGCACCTCGTAGAGCGTGCCGCCGAGGAGCGAAGCGCCTAGGCGCGGGCCGATCGCGGTGCGGCGATGCCGGTAACCGTCGCGGTCGTTCTCGGCCTCCCAGTCCTGCTCAGCGTTGAGGTTGAAGACCTCCACAGCGCCTATGTCTGGTAGCAGAGGGCCTGGAAGGAGCGGCGGTGGATCTCGGACGGGCCTCGCTCGCGGACGACGGCGGAGTGGCCGGGCGTGATGTAGCCGACGTGCGAATGGAAGCCGTACGCGGGGTAGAGCGCATCGGCGCGGCGCATGTAGCGGTCGCGGACGACCTTGGCCACGATCGACGCGGCCGCGATGGCGGCGCTCTTCTCGTCGCCGTCGACGATCGCCTGGTGCGGCGGCGCGGTCGGCCCGAGCCGGAAACCGTCGACCAGGCAGGCCTCGGCCGGCGGGGCGAGCGCGTGCAGCATCGCCCGCAAGCCCGCGAGATTCGAGCGGTGGAGCCCGTTCGTGTCGATCTCACGCGGCGGAATCACCCGGACGGCGATCCGCTCCGCGCACCCGACGACGGCGCGGAAGAGCTCCTCGCGCTGCGTCTCGGTGCACTGCTTCGAGTCGTTCAGGAAGGCGAGCGGGCGGACGCGATGGTCGCGCAGGCAGCCGTAGTCGAGCAGCACGCCGGCGACAACGAGCGGGCCGGCGAGCGGGCCGCGACCGGCCTCGTCCGCGCCTGCGACGAGCCGCGCGCCGAGACCGCGGTCGAAGCGAAGCAGCCGCTGCCCGGTCCGGCGAGGCACGCGGGCGAGCATAGCGCCGACCGCGGAGCGAGTCTGTAACGGAAGAGTGGCGGCTAGCTCGCCGCCGGAGTCTCGGCCTCGGCGGGCTCGACCGGCTCCTCGGACACGTCTTCAGGCTCGGTCGGCGCGGGTGCTTCTTCGGTCGCCGGCTCGCTCTCCACTGCGGCGGCGCCGGTCGTCGCTGCACCCGCTCCGTAGCGCTTCTCGCGAATGCGAGCCTTCTTCCCGACCTTGCCGCGCAGGTAGTAGAGCTTCGCGCGGCTCACGTCGCCGATCGCGACGACCTCGATCTTCTCGATCTTGGGCGTGTGCAGCGGGAACGTACGCTCGACGCCGACGCCGAACGATTGCTTGCGCACGGTGAACGTCTCGCGCGCACCCGAGCCTTGCCGCTTCAGGACGATGCCCTCGAAGACCTGGATCCGCCGGCGCTGACCCTCGATGACACGGAAATGGACGCGGACCGTGTCCCCCGCCTTGAACTGCGGGAGGCCTTCGCGCAGCTGGGCGCGCTCGAGTTGCTCGATGACGTCGGACATAGCAGAGGAGGCCGTGCGGGCCGCGGGAATGCTAGCGCACGCCGATCCGCGAGGACGACCGGTCGATCTCAGTGAATAGAGATCCTGTTCGGCGGCCAATAGGTGAAGAAGACCTCGCCGATCAGGAGCTTGCGGGGCACGGTGCCCCAGACGCGGGAGTCGCACGAGGAGGCCCGGTTGTCGCCCATCATGAAGTACCGGTCGGGGCGGATCTTGATCGGCGGCTTCGTCTCGTGGTCTCGCCGGTCGGGCTTGATGTACGGCTCGTTCAACCGCTTGCCGTCGATGTAGACGTATCCGTTCTGCTCCGACCACGTGTCGCCGGGCAGGCCGATGATCCGCTTCACGAAGACGCCGCCGGCGCCGCAGCGCTGCTTGGCCGCTTGCGGCGTGTTGAAGACGACGATCTCGCCGCGCTTCGGGTCGCGGAAGTGGTAGATGAGGCGGTTCGCGAGGACGCGATCGGAGAAGCGCGCCTCGCAGCCCATCCCGGGCCGGGCGCAGTGCAGCGTCGGCTCCATGGACGAGGACGGGATGCGGTACGGGTTGACGACGTAGAACTTGACCGCGATCACGATCCCGACCGCTCCGGCGATGGTCAGGATCCAGTCGAGCGCGATTCTCGTCCCGCGCGAGAGCCCGAGGCGGTCGAGCGGTCCTCTCATCGCACGCTTCGAGCTCGGCTCTGCTCGCGACGCCATTCCTCGATTCGCGCGTGGTCGCCGGAGAGGAGGACCTCCGGGACCGGCCAGCCACGGAACTCGGCGGGCCTGGTGTACTGCGGATACTCGAAACCTCCCTTGAGCTCGCCGGAGAAGCTCTCCAGCGCCCCGGACTCGGCCCGGATCGCGCCCGGCAGACGGCGGGCGAGCGCGTCGAGGAGCACGAGCGCCGGCAGCTCGCCGCCCGAGAGCACGTACGGTCCGATCGAGATCGCGTCCGATGCGAGGTGCGCGACGATCCGCTCGTCGAATCCCTCGGAGCGCGACGAGAGCAGCGTGAGCCGGTCCTCCGCGGCCAGCTCCTCGACCACCTCCTGGGTCAGCTGCCGGCCCTGCGGCGTGAGCGCGACGACCCGGTGCTGCGGCGCTCCGCCGTAGACGGCGTCGAGAGCGGCCGCGACGACGTCGACGCGCAGCACGAGCCCCGCGCCGCCGCCGTAGGGCTCGTCGTCGACTTCGCCTGCTCGAAGCGGCGTCGTGTCGCGGTAGTTGAAGAGCCGGAGCTCGAGCTCCGAGCCCAGGACCGTGGCAAGCGGCCGCTGTTCGCAGAGCCAGGCGAACGCGCTCGGGACCTGGGTGAAGACGTCGAGCTGCAAAGGGACGGCCGGGACGGGAGGTTACCCCGGCGCCGCGAAACCACGCGTCACGACGATGCGACGGGCCTCGAGGTCGATCTCCCGGACGCAGGCCTCGACGAGCGGCAAGGCAAGCCCGCTGTCGAGCTCGAGGACGTCGTTCGCCGGGTACTGCGCGACGTCGACGACCCGCCCGAGCGCCTCGCCGCCTTCCTCGACGACCTCCAGGCCGCGGAGCTGGAAGACGTAGTAGGAGTCCTCTGCCGCGGGCGGGAGGGCGTCGCGCGGGACCCCGAGCTCGGCCCCTCGCTCGACGCGGCGCTCGAGCCTGATCACAGGCCGGCCGCGGGCTTGCCTCGACGCGACGATGCGGAGCTCGGCGCCGTCGACGAGGACCGTCGCGCCGACTGCGAAGCGAGCCGGATCCTCGCTCGGGCCCTCGACGAAGAAGGAGCCGTCCAGCCCGTGCGGGCGGCCGACGCGGCCCACGACGACGGTGTCAGGCACGCTTGCGCGCGAGCTGCTCGAAGAACTCCGTCGCCTCGGCGCGCCTGGCGGTGGGGATCTCGTCCGGATAGCCGGTCGCGCCGATGCGGGTAGCGGCGGCGTCGGCGTCGAAGGGCGTTCGCCGAAGCTCGACGTCAGGCCCGAGGAGCGCCCAGTACGCACCGGGCTCGTCCTCGTACGGCATCCCCACGCTGCCGGCGTTCACGAGCCGCGTGGCGCCCACCTGCCGGTCGAATTGGACGTGCGTGTGACCGCAGACGACGACCGGCTCCTCGACACCTGCAAGCACCTCGCGGAGCCGCTCGTCCGGCGTCAGCTCGGTCACGATCTCCTCGTCGCTCCGCGGCGTCCCGTGGCAGAAAAGGACGTTCCCGAGGCCGGCGACGTCCACGCGGTCCCGCTCCGGAAGGCTGCGGAAGAAGGCGATCCGCTCCGCGCCGAGCCGCTGGCGTGTCCAGTCGACGAGCTCCGGCGGCGGACCGCCCTCCTGATCCGGCCCGGGCGCCCACAGCTCCCGCTCCGAGTTCCCGCGAATGAAGCGCACGCGGTCTCCGAGCGACCGCAGGAGATCGGTCGTCTCCGCTCCCATCGGTCCTGTGGCGAAGTCGCCGCCGACGAGGACGAAGTCGGCCCCGCTCGCGTCGACGTCCTCGAGCACCGCCTCGAGCGCCGGCAGATGCCCGTGGACGTCGTAGAGCGCCGCTACGCGCACGGCAGCGCTCAGTCGACGATCTCGAGCACGATCCGCCGGCCCTCCTGCGCGCCGCCCGCGCGGACGAGGGTGCGCAACGCCCGGGCGATCCGGCCCTGCCGGCCGATCACCTTGCCGACGTCGTCCGGCGCGACGTGGAGCCGCAGGACGAGCGCGTCGTCTTCCTCGAGCTCCTCGACACGCACCGCGTCGGGCTCGTCGACGAGCCTCCGGGCCAGGTAGTCGAGCAGCTCCCCCACGCTCAGGGAAGGTTCTTGGCCTTCAGCAGACGCGAGACCGAGTCGGAGGGCTGAGCGCCCTTCGAGAGCCAGTCCCGCACCTTGGTCTCGTCGAACTCGATCGTCGAGGGGTCGGTCTGCGGGTTGTAGCGCCCCACGATGTCGATGAACTTGCCGTCGCGCGGCGAGCGCCCGTCGGCCACCACGACGCGGTAGATCGGGTTCTTCTTCGACCCGACCCGCGTCAGCCTCATTCGTACCGCCATCTCACCTCCGAGACTTGGATTTCCGCTTCTTCTTGCGGGACGAGCTGCCCGGCCGGGCAGACAGTCCGGGGCCGTTGGCCGCCGCAGGCTCCATCCCCGGGAGAGTCGGCATCTTCCCCTTGCTCATCCCCTTCATCATCTTCTCCATCTGCTTGCGCGCCTCGAGCAGCTGGTTCACCTGCTGGACCGTCGCGCCGCTCCCGCGCGCGATCCGAAGCCGCCGCCGGCCGTCGATCATGCGCGGCAGCTTCCGCTCCTGGGGGGTCATCGAGAGCACGATCGCCTCCACGCGCGCGAGCTGCTTCTCGTCCACCTGGTCGAGCCCGTCGAGCTGCTTCCCGAGCCCCGGGATCAGCTTCAGGACGCCCTGGAGCGGCCCCATCCGCCGCAGCATCTTGTAGCTCTTCAGGAAGTCGTCGAAGGTGAACTGGCCCTTCATCATCCGGGCCTCGAGCTCCTCGCGCTCGTCCTCCTCGACCGCCGCCTCTGCGCGCTCGATCAGCGACAGGACGTCGCCCATGCCGAGGATCCGCGAGGCCATCCGGTCGGGATGGAAGTACTCGAGCTGGTCGAGCTTCTCCCCGACGGACGCGAGCTTGATCGGCTTGCCCGTCACGGCCTTGACCGAGAGGGCCGCCCCTCCGCGCGCGTCGCCGTCGAGCTTCGTCATCACGACGCCGTCGAACGCCACCCGCTCGAGGAACGCCTCGGCGACGGCGACAGCCTCCTGGCCGGTCATCGCATCGAGGACGAGGAGGACGTTGGTCGGCTTCGCCTCCTTGCGGACGGCGACGAGCTCGTCCATCAGCTCCTCGTCGACGTGCAGGCGGCCGGCGGTGTCGACGATCACCACGTCGAGCGCGTCCTCGCGCGCGCGCTCGATGCCTTTCCGCGTGGCCACGACCGGATCGGTCGTGTCCTCGCGGTAGACCGGGATCTGGATCTGCCGCCCGAGCTGCTCGAGCTGGTCGACCGCGGCGGGGCGCTGGAGGTCGGCCGCGATCAGCCCCGGCTTCCGCTTCTCCTTGCGGAGGAGCAGCGCGAGCTTCGCGGCGGCGGTCGTCTTCCCCGAGCCCTGG
>VAYE01000124.1 GCA_005883235.1 Actinomycetota bacterium | reverse complement strand
GTCGAGGACATCTTCCTGGGTCTCGGCTACGAGGTCGTGGACGGACGCGAGGTCGAGACGACCTACTACAACTTCGACGCCCTCAACGTCCCGCCGAACCACCCGGCCAGGTCCCGGCGCGACACGTTCTACCTCGACGACGAGATCGTGCTCCGGAGCGAGACCTCGGCGTCGCAGATCCGCGTGATGGAGCAGCGCGAGCCGCCCGTCTACATGATCTCGCCGGGCCGGGTCTACCGGCGCGAGACGACCGACGCGACCCGGAGCGCCATCTTCCACCAGGTGGAGGGGCTCGCCGTCGACCGGGGGATCACGCTCGGCGATCTCCTCGGCACCCTTCTCTACTTCGCCCAGGCTCTGTTCGGCGAGGACCGGCGGGCGCGATTCCGCACGAGCTTCTTCCCGTTCACCGAGCCGTCGGTCGAGACGGACGTCTCGTGCTTCCTCTGCGAGGGCGAGGGCTGCGCGGTCTGCAAGCAGTCCGGCTGGATCGAGCTCGGCGGGTCGGGGATGGTCGATCCGAACGTGCTTCGAACCGTCGGCTACGACCCCGAGGAGGTGTCGGGCTTCGCGTTCGGCTGGGGGCTCGAGCGAATGGCGATGCTGCGCAACGGTCTGACCGACATCCGCGACCTCTGGCAGAACGACCTCCGCCTGCTCGCGCAGTTCTGATCGATGCGGATCCCGCTCTCCTGGCTGCGCGAGTACGTCCCGGTCCACGTGCCGACGGGTGAGCTCGCCGAGCGGCTGGCCCTCTCGACGTTCGAGGTCGACCGCGTGCTGCGGCTCGGCGTGCCCGACGAGGACGGCAACCTCGGGCTGTACCGCGTCGGCCTCGTCGTCGAGGCCGGAAAGCATCCCAACGCCGACCGGCTCCAGCTCTGCCGCGTCGACGTCGGGGAGGGGGAGCCGCGCCAGATCGTCTGCGGCGCCTGGAACTTCGGCGGCGGCGCAACGGTGGCCGTCGCGCTCCCCGGCGCCGTCCTCCCGGGTGGGAGACGGCTCGAAGCGGCGAAGCTGCGCGGCGAGCGCTCGGAGGGGATGATCCTCTCGGAGCGCGAGCTCGAGCTCGGCACCGACCACACGGGGATCCTGGTGCTCGACGAGCCGCACGAGCCGGGGACGCCGCTGGCCGACGTCCTGCCGCTCGCCGAGGAGGTGATCGAGGGGGACGTGACTCCGAACCGGGTCGACCTGCTCTCGATCTACGGGATCGCGCGCGAGGTCGCGGCGCTGTACGAGCTCGAGCTCGCGCCGCCGCCGGGCCGGCGCCCGGAGCGCGCCGGAGAGGAGCCGGTCGATGTCAAGGTCGAGGATCTCGAAGGCTGCCCCCGCTACATCGGCCGGCTCTTTCGCGACGTCCGGATCGGTCCCTCGCCGGCGTGGCTCCGGGCGCGCCTCCACACCGCAGGGATGCGGCCGATCTCGAACGTCGTCGACGCGACGAACTACACGATGCTCGCGCTCGGGAACCCGCTGCACGCGTTCGATCGCACGCGGCTCGCGGAGGGGCGCATCGTCGTCCGGCGCGCGCGCAAGGGCGAGACGATCCGCACGCTCGACGGCCATGAGCGGGGCCTCGACCCGCGTGACCTCGTGATCGCAGACGCGAACCAGGCGGTCGCGATCGCCGGGATCATGGGCTCGGAGGAGAGCGAAGTCGACGACGGGACGACCGAGGTGCTCCTCGAGGCCGCGAACTTCGAGCCGGTCGGGGTCATGAAGAGCTCCGAGCGGCTCGCGCTCCGGACGGAGGGCTCCAACCGCTGGGAGAAGGGCGTCGACCCGTACCTCGCCACGCAGGCGGCCGACCTCGCCAGCGAGCTCGTCGTCGAGCACGCGAACGGGCGCTGGGCCGGGGAGGCGGAGGTCTCGGCCGATCTGTCGGAGCCGCCGGTCGTACGCCTCCGGCCCGAGCGGGTCGACGCGCTCGTCGGCGCCTCGATCGACGTAGGCGAGCAGCGAGACATCCTCGGCCGGCTCGGGTTCGCCGTGGACGACGAGTGGAACGTGACCGCGCCGACGTGGCGGGCGCGCGACGTCACGCGCGAGGTCGACCTCGTGGAGGAAGTGGTGCGGATCCACGGCCTCGAGCGCGTCCCGCCGACGATGCCCCTCCGTCGGCACATGCGCGGGCGGCTGACCAGCGAGCAGCGCCTCCGTCGGCTCGTCGAGGACGTGCTGGTCGGGGCCGGGCTCACGGAGGTCTACACCTCGAGCCTCATCTCCTCCGCGGACGACCCCGAGGCGATTCGCCTGCCGGAGCCGCCGTCGGTGGAGCAGGACGCGCTCCGGACGAGCCTGCGCCTCGGGCTCCTCGACGCCGCAAGGGCGAACGTGGCGCTCGGAGCCGGCGACGTGTCGCTCTTCGAGATCGCGCATGTCTACCTCCCGACCGGCGGGCGCCTGCCCGACGAGCCTCTGCACGTCGGCGGCGTCACCGACCGCGGATTGGAGCGGGCGCGCGGGATCGTCGAGCTCCTTCATTCGACGTTGCACGTGGGTGCGGTCTTCACGCCGACGGAGAAGCCGTTCCTGCATCCGCGAAAGGCGGCCGCGCTCGACGCCGGTTGGGTGGGGGAGGTGCATCCGGCGGTCCTCGAGGGTGGTTGGGGGCTCTTCGAGCTCGACCTCGACGTCCTCCATGCGAGCGCTCCAGATCGCGTGGTCTACGAGCCGGTGGTCGGGTTCCCCGCGGTCCGGCAAGACGTGGCCCTCGTCGTGCCGGAGGACGTCGCGGCGGGCGACCTCGTCGCGGCGGCGCGCGAGGCGGTGGGGCCGGAGCTGCGAGAGATGCGCCCGTTCGACGTCTACCGCGGCGAGCAGATCCCGCCCGGGCACAAGTCGATCGCGTTCGCCCTCTCGTTCCAGTCCCCGGAGCGCACGCTCTCCGACGAGGATGCCGAGGCCCTTCGGACTCGGCTCGTCGAGGCGCTGGCGCAGCGCTTCGGCGCCGAGCTGCGCGGCTGAGGAGGCGCGGGGCTTACTGTTTCAAAGCCGTATCCATCAGGATCGAAAGTCCGTTACAACGTCGCCTCTCCACGCCACGTCCTTCGACGCGGGAGTTGAACGATGCATCGACCCAGGAATGGCCTCTTGGGGGCGGTCGCGATCGCGGTCGCGGCGGTCGCGTTCTCCGGCAGCGCGGTCGCGGGGAACGGACACGGCTCCTCTCCGGGAAGCTCGGGGAATGCGCCCGGCCGGCAGAAGCACGACACGCAGCAGGCGCAGGCCCCGCAGCAGCAGGCTACGCAGTCCTCGCACGGCAGCTCGACGAACGCACCCGGTCACACGAAGCGCTCGGGACCGGCGTCGTCGGGGAGCAATCGCTCGAGCACGAAGACGAATCGCTCCACCAAGCCCACGAGCCGCTCGACCGTGACGCAGTCGAACCCCTCGTCGGCACAGCCGAAGCGCGGGAACCAGTCCCCGGCCGGCAAGGAGAAGACGGCCGGAGAGAAGGTGCTGATCTGTCACAAGACGGGTTCCGCGACGAACCCGTACGTGGTGATCTCGATCAGCATCAACGGCTGGACCAACGGTCACAGCAAGCATCCGGGCGACATCTTCCTCGGCCCTTCGGCGCCCGGTCCGCACAGCCATGACGCGAGCCGCTGCGTGACCGGCGGCACGACGTCGACGACGACGACCACGACGCCGTCGACGAGCACGACGACGACCACCACCCACTCGACGACCACCACGACCGGCTCGACCACTACCACGACCCAGTCGACCTCGACGACGACGCAGTCGACCACCACCACGACGGGCTCGACGAGCACCGCGGCGGCCGGCGTCGCCGGCGCGGCGCAGGGATCGGGCGGGAACGGCGTCGGCGGCGTCCTCGGGGCTCAGGCCCACAATCCGGCGGCGCAGGGCGGCGTCCTCGGTGCGCTCGCCCGCACGGCGACGCGCGGCCACCTTCCGTTCACGGGCCTCCCCGTGTGGGTGCCGGCGCTCGTCGGCCTCCTCCTGATCGCGCTCGGCCTCGCGCTCCGCAGGCGCGGCCGGCTCACCGGGATCTAGGCAATCCGCGACCCGGGGCGGCCAGACGACCGTCCCGGGTCGCATCGCCCGCAGAAAACCGCTTGCGTCGCTCTCCCGTACGTCCAGCGGACCCACCTCGAAAGGATGAGATCGCCGATGTCGCGTCGCCTCTCGCTCGCCCTGCTCGTGGCCGCCGCAACGCTGACGTTCGCGCTCCCGGGCAGCGCTCGAACCGCCCAGAACACGCTCAACGGAACCGTCGGCCCCGGGTTCACCATCCGGCTCACCGACGAGAGCGGCGCCCTGGTCTCGCACCTCGATCCGGGCACCTACACGATCAACGTCAAGGATCAGGCCGACATCCACAACTTCGACCTCCACGGGCCGGGGGTGAGCGAGCAGACCGACATCGAGTTCGTCGGCACGGTGACGTGGACGGTCACGTTCACCGACGGGATCTACGCGTACAACTGCGACGCGCATCCGTCGCTGATGCACGGGCGCTTCGCGGTCGGCACCGCCTCTCTGCCGCCGCCGCCGAAGCCGAAGCCGAAGGCGAAGAAGCTCCTCGCCTCGGTGGGCCCGGGCGCTCGAATCTCGGTCAAGACGTCCTCCGGCGCGCGCGCAACGAAGCTCAAGGCGGGCGCGTACGTGCTCACGGTCAGCGACCGCTCGAAGGCCGACAACTTCCACCTGCGCGGGACGGGGGTGAACGTGGCGACTGGCGTCGCGTTCACAGGCTCGAAGACCTGGAGGATCCGGCTCGTGAAGGGGACGTATCGCTACGCCTCCGACCGGCACAGCGCCCTGAAGGGAAGCTTCCTGGTCGGTTAGCGCGCGCTGCCGGTCAGCCGCGGTCGACGAGCGAGAAGGGGCCGAAGCGTGCCTTCGTCTTGGCTTCGCGGCCCCGGCGCATCACCAGGCGCGCGGTCGCTCCGATGCCGCCCGCGAGCACGAAGCCGGCGCCGAGCGCGCCGACCGCCACCACCGGCAGGTTGCCACGCAGCTTGCGGGTGACGTCGGTCACCTCGCCGACCTCCTCGCGGAGCTGGTCCACGGCAGTCGCGAGCTGCTCGCGCTCGGCCTCGATGTCGCGCCGGACCTCCTCTGGGGTGCGGCCGTTACGTTCGGGCATCGCTCTTCAACGCGTCCTGCGTCAGCTTGGCCTCGCGGATGGCCTGCCGGGGGACGGGGGGCGTCCCCCTCCTGACGCTGCGAAGCGCCAACAGTCCGAGCAGGCCGGTGAGCAGGAGGAGGGCGAGCGCGACGAGCAGCAGCGCGAGCCACGTCGCCATCGCCGTCGCCAGCGCCGCCGCGGCTGCCGCGAGCAGGAAGCCGAGCATGAAGACGGAGAGAATCGCCGCGCCGAGGCCGAATCCGATCCCCAGGCCGAGAGCCAGCACCTTGCGGCCGAGCTCGAGCTTCGCGAGCTCGAGCTCGAGCCGGGCGAGGGCGCTCGCGTGCTCCGCGACCTGCTTCGCCGCCGAGCCGAGGCCGCCGTTCGCGGTCGTCTCAGTCTCGCGGGTGGGCATGGCCCCTCCAGTCGATCCACTTGGCGAGCGCGATCCCGGCCACGAGGGCTGCGCCGGCGACGAGCCACGGGTTCGGGCCGCCTGCCTTCTTCGGCTTCGGCGGCTTCGGTCGCTCGCCGAGCTGCGGGGCGGACGGAGCGACGGCGCCCGAGCCGGGCTTCTGGTTCGTCGGCGCCTCGCCGCGGGCGCGCGCCGCCATCAGGCTCGGCTTGAGCTTGCGCAGGAACGCGGCGTCCTCGGCGAGCGGCTGGGCCAGCTTGCCCTTGAGCCCGTTGCCGCCGGCAAGGGTCTCCGCCCGCTTCTGGAGCCAGTCGGCGGCGCGCTCGATGGTCTGGTCGGCCTTGGTCACCTCTTGGTCGGGGGCTCCTCGCCCGTCGCCAGCCGCCAGATGCGGGACGCGGCGCGGCGGGCGGCCATCGTGGCGCCCGCGCCGAGGCCAGCGTATAGGCCGGTCCAGAGCAGCTTCCGCAGCATGTCCCCGTGTTAGCCGAGTTGCGAGGGGTCGAAACATCGAATAACTATTCTCGGTTCATGCAGGAATCGGCACGTACCTACGGGAAGCCGGAGCGCCAGCGGCTCATCGCCAGCATCGTCACGCGCCGTCGGGTGGGGACGCAGTTCGAGCTCCTGTCCGCGCTCGAGGCCGCCGGTTGCCGGGTCACGCAGGCGACTGTCTCGCGCGACATCCGCGCCCTCGGCCTGCAGAAGACGCACGACGCGCTCGGCCGGCCTCGATATGCGCTGCCCGAGGGCGGGCGCCGATCCGATCCGCGGGATGTCCTCGCGACCATTCTCGCCCAGTTCGGCCGCCGGGCGACGGCAGCGCAAAACGTCGTCGTCCTCCACTCGGAGCTTGGCTCGGCGCCTGCGATCGCGCGCGCGCTCGACCGCCTCGAGCACCCGCACGTCATCGGCACGCTCGCCGGCGACGACACGTGCCTCGTGATCGCGCGCGACGGCGCGGACGCGAAGCTGCTCGCCGCCGAGCTCTCCCAGTCGATCGGCTAGCAGGGTCGCGTGCTCCCGCGAGAGGTGGCCGCGAGGGCCGGGTCCCGGTGTCAGACACCGTCGCGGAACGTTCACGCCGGTGTGACGAAAGCCCGCCTTGCCGCAGCTCGCCTGGCTTGGCCCCTTGTCTGCGCGGGCCACGTCCCGGTGTCAGACACCGTACGGGGCGGTCACGTCGGTGTGACGGGAGAGCGGCCTCGGCGGCGGACTAGGATTCGCGCCGGTCGGGCGGGAGGATCTCGGCGCTCGTCGGCGCCTCTTCGTACTGGCCGAGCCGCTCGAACTCCTCGCGCGAGAGCGCGAGCCGGAGCTGGCCTTCCGTGATCTCCGCGATGCGCTCCGCGGGAACGTACTTCGCGCGCTTGAGCAAGCCCGGCGAGACGGAGACCCCGTTGAAGATGTCCTTGCCTGTGTCGCCGATCACCTCGTCGACGGTCCCGATCGGCGCCCCATCGGCGGAGAGCACCTTCCAGCCGTGCTCGACGAGGAACCACGAGACCGGATCGGTGCTCATACCGACCTGCCTCCGACGTACCAGACCGGGCCCTGCGTCGCGTTCGGGTACGTGTCCGCGAGCACGCGCAGGACGCGAAGGCTGCCGCGGATGCCTTCCTCGTCGAGGCGGGCGAGGCAGCGCCGCGTCATCTCGAGTACAGGTCGCTCCAGTCGGGCGGCAGCCTGGCGACCTCGTCGTCCCAGGCGCCGGCGAGGCTGGGCCGAAGCGGAGCCGGCACCTCGGGAAGCTCCTCGACCCCGACGAGCTCGAGCTTCCCGTCGATCCGCTCCGCGTCGAGGCGCGCGAGCAGCCGGCCGACGAGATGCGGCGACGGGCCGCTGCCCGCCCGCCCGGCGCGGAACCGGATCTGCTTGCCGCGGCGGCCGGGATTCGCCGGCCCGAGGAGGAAGGCGGCGCGGTCGCTGTCGCCCTCGTCCTCGATCGAAAGGGTGAGCTGGGCACTCGCCCAGCGCTCCGGCAGCTGCGCCTCGATGTCCCGCCACTGCTCGAGCAGCGCCACGGCGGCAGCATACGGCAGGCCGTCTCTAAACTCAGCGCGTGGCCAAGGTCGAGGAGAAGGAGGCGCTGCCGCAGGAGGACTTGCGGGATTTCTTCCGCGAGATGCTCCTCATCCGGCGCTTCGAGGAGAAGGTCGAGGAGCGCTTCCGTGCGGGCGAGCTTCCGGGCTTCCTCCACGTTGCGATCGGCCAGGAGGCAGTGGCCGTCGGCGTCTGCCGCGCGCTCGACGAACGGGACGTGATCGCCTCGACCCACCGCGCGCACGGGCACACGCTCGCGCGCGGCACGCCGCCGAACGCGCTGATGGCCGAGCTCTACGGCAAGGTCGAGGGCTGCTCGCACGGCTACGGCGGCTCGATGCACCTCTACGACGTCGCGCGCGGGAACCTCGGCGCGAACGCCGTCGTCGGCGGCGGCCTACCGGCGATCGTCGGCGCGGCGCTCGCGTTCAAGCTTCGCCGCGAGGACCGCGTCGCACTCGCCTTCTTCGGCGACGGGGCGACCAACATCGGCACCTTCCACGAGTCGCTGAACCTCGCGCAGCTCTGGGGCGTGCCCGCCGTCTTCGTGTGCGAGGACAACCACTGGGCGGAGTCGACCCCGGCGAGCCAGCACCTGCCGATCGAGGATCTCGAGCAGCGCGCGGTCGCCTACGGCATGGAGTCGATCAAGATCGACGGGCAGGACGTCGAGGCGGTCTATCGCGCCACGACTCGAGCGCTCGAGCACGCGCGCGGGGGCGAAGGGCCGGTCTTCCTCCTCTGCGAGACGTACCGTCTCGTCGGCCACTACATCGGCGATCCTCAGGTCTACCGGCCGAAGGACGAGCTGCAGCGCCTGCGCGAGACCGAGGATCCGGTCGTGAAGCTCCGCGAGCGGCTCGGCCTCTCCGACCAGGATTTCGAGGAGAGCTGTGCGCGACGCACTCGCGACCGCGATGCGCCGCGACATGGACGTGTTCGTCATGGGGGAGGACATCGCCGAGATGGGCGGCTCGATGGGCGTGACGCAGGGCATGCTGGACGAGTTCGGGCCGGAGCGCGTCCGGAACACGCCGATCTCCGAGATGGCGCTCGTCGGCGCGGGCATCGGCGCCGCGATGCAGGGCATGCGGCCGGTGGTCGAGGTGATGTACGAGGACTTCCTGACGCTCGCGTGCGAGCAGATCGTTAACCAGGCGGCGAAGCACCGGTACATGTCAGGCGGGCAGGTCAAGGTGCCCCTCACCGTGCGCACCCAGGGCGGCGCGGGCTGGTCGCCGGGGGCGCAGCACGCGCAGCAGCTCGAGGCCTGGTTCGTCCACGTCCCGGGGCTCAAGGTCGTCTTCGCGTCGACGCCGGCCGACGTACGAGGCCTGCTCTACTCGGCGATCTACGACGACAATCCGGTCGTCTTCTTCGAGCACCGGACGCTCTACGGGCTCAAGGAAGAGGTGCCCGACGAGCTCGAGCCGATCGAGCTCGGGAAGGCGCGGGTGCACCGCGAGGGCGAGGACGTCACCGTCGTCGCCACCGGCCGGCTCGTGCACGAGGCGCTCGCCGCCGCGCAGGAGGCGGAGACCGAAGGCGTGTCCGTCGAGGTCGTCGACCCGCGTACGTTGCAGCCGCTCGACGAGGAGGCCCTCGTCGCGTCGGTGAAGAAGACGAACCGCTGCGTCGTCGCGCACGAGGCGGTGACGCGGATGGGCTTCGGCGCCGAGGTCGCCGCCGTGCTCCAGCACGAGGCCTTCGACTGGCTCGACGCGCCGATCGAGCGGGTGGGGGCGAAGTTCACGCCGCTGCCGTTCGCGCCGGTAATGGAGGAGTGGGTCGTGCCGCACGCCGACGACGTGCTCGAGGCCGTGTACCGAACCGTGGGACGTACGTGAGGCTCCCGGGGCCATCCTCCGCGGCTCTGGCGCGCGATCAGACGGCGCGCTGCGGCGTCCTCAGTCGCATCCGTAGCACGACTACGGATGCTCCTTGCGTCCTTGCATCGCTTGCTGCTCGCACACCAGAGCCGTGGCAATGACCCCGGAAGCCTCACATGGCCACTGAGATCAAGCTCCCCCGCCTCGGGCAGGGCATGGAGTCGGGGACGATCGTGAAGTGGCTCAAGTCCGAAGGGGATCCCGTCGAGAAGGGCGAGCCGCTCTACGAGCTCGACACGGACAAGGTGACCCAGGAGGTCGAGGCGGACGCGTCGGGCGTGCTGCTCAAGATCGCGATCTCCGAGGGCGAGGTCGAGGTCGGGAAGACGATCGCCGTGATCGGCGAGCAGGGCGAGTCCGTTCCGGACGAGACTCCCGCTCCCGAAGCGGCCGCGAAGCCCGAAGCGAAGCGGGAATCCCCGCCGTCCGAGACTTTGCAACAGACTGTTGCAAGGGACGAGCGGCGGGACGGCGACAGGGTCAAGGCCTCGCCGCTCGCGCGGCGGATCGCGCGCGAGCGCGGGATCGAGCTGACGAGCTTGACCGGGACCGGTCCGGAAGGGCGCATCGTGGCCGAGGACGTCGAGCGCGCGGCCGCAGCGCCGGCTCCCACGGCCGCGGTCGCTGAGGCGCCGGGAGAAGTCGAGGTCGTCGAGCTGAGCTCCCTCCGCCGCACGGTCGCGCGGCGGATGACCGAGGCGTGGCAGGCGCCGGCGTTCCAGATCTCGATGTCGGCCGACATGACCCGGGCGCTTGCGGTGCGCGCGCGGCTCGTCGAGCTCCGTGCTGACGGGGCGAAGCCGACCATCTCCGACCTCCTGACGAAGGTCGCCGCGGCCGCGCTCATGCGCCATCGCGAGGTGAACGCGCACTTCGCGGGCGACAGCGTGCGCCTGATGCCGAGCGCCGACATCGGCATCGCCGTCGCGACCGAGCGCGGGCTCCTGGTTCCGGTGATCCGCGGTTGCGAGCGCCGCACGATCCCGGAGATCGCCTCGGCGCGCGCCGACCTCGTCGAGCGGGCGCGCACCGGCAAGCTCCAGCAGGGCGACCTGGAGGGCGGGACGTTCACGATCTCGAACCTCGGCATGTACGGCGTCGAGCAGTTCGTCGCGGTCCTCAACCCGCCGCAGGCGGCGATCCTGGCGGTCGGCGCCGTGCAGGACACACCCGTCGCGGTGGACGGGGTCGTCCAGATCCGGCCAGTCATGACGATGACGCTCACCTGTGACCACCGTTCGGTCGACGGCGCGACGGCGGCCGACTTCCTTCGCACGGTAAAGACGTTCCTCGAGGAACCGGGGCTCGCGCTTTGAGGACGGCCGCCGTCGCCGCCGCCCTCGCGGTCGCGCTCCTCGTCGGCGGCGCCGCGTCGGGCGGCGGAGCGGCCTCCGGCAGCTTCGAC
>VAYE01000123.1 GCA_005883235.1 Actinomycetota bacterium | reverse complement strand
TCGCCTCGGCGACCGAGGACTCGGTCGTCCGCTGGCGCTTGATCGTGCTCCTCCGCGCGGGCTATCTCTGGAAGGACGCGGTCGAGCTCGCGATGGACACGAACGTCGACCTCCACCTCGCCGTCGAGCTCGTGGACAGAGGGTGCGCGAGCGAGACAGCACGGAGGATTCTCCTCTAGCCCGTGTCGTCGGCGTCGCTGGTCGTCGCGATCTCGATCGGAAGCGCGTTGATCGCGCTCTGGGTCTTCGCCCGCCATCCGCGGCTCGCGCCGGTGCGGCCCACGGTCAGGATGGTGCACCTCGTCGCGGCGCTCGCCGTCGCCCAATTCGTCGCTCCGGCGGCGATGACGTTCGTGATCCACGGGAGCAACGCACTCGGCCCTTCCCTCTTCGCGCTGTTCTTCATCTTCGTGCCGTCGCAGCTCTACGCCTACCTGAGCGGCATCTGGGTGCTGGCGCTCCTGCGGAACGCTCTGATCGCGCGCTGAGCTCAGGCCCGCGGCCTGTATCGCATCGCGTCGCAGAAGGCATTCCGGCACGTGACGAGCGCGCCGCGCACGCCGCAGCGGAAGACGAAGAACCTGCGGAGGCCTGCCGAGTCGCCGTCGTATGAGTTCACGCTGAAGGACTTTCGGCCGCGCTTCCAGCCGTCGCCTGCGCCGAGCGCGAGGAATGCCCAGTCGAAGGCGGGACTGTTCACGGAGGCCTTTCCAGGTGTGTCGAAGCCGGCCAGCGGCCGGCGCGAATAGCTCGACCAGCGGCGAAACCAGGAGTGATCCCGGGCCCTCGAGATCACGACCCGACCTCCGGAGAGCCTCGCGGTTGCCTCGACGAAGTGCCATCTGTGCCCGACCCGGACCTCGGCCGAGCAGTAGGCGCGGTTGCCGAAGCTCTGGGCAGCGGGACACGTCCAGTACCCCTTCGGGCCGGCGTACCGCTGCTCGAGCCAGTGACGGAAAGCCCGAGTGGCCGTGGTCGGAGACGGCGGCCTGGCCGCGACCGCTCCGGAGAGGACGAGAGCGACCAGGGCGTTCCCGCGTGCGACGATCATGCTCGTGGTCTCATCGGCCGAGCGCGACCGGACGCTGAATCGGATGCGGAGGATCTGCCTGGCGCTGCCGGAGACGAGCGAGCGGCTGAGCCACGGCGCGCCGACGTTCTTCGTGCGCGGCAAGCGCGCATTCGTGATGGTGCTCACGAACCACCACGGCGACGGGCGCTTCGCGATCTGGTGCGCCGCTCCCGACGGGATGCAGCGCATGCTCGTCGAGGCCGACCCGGAGCGGTTCTTCGTCCCGCCGTACGTCGGCCACCGCGGGTGGCTCGGCGTGCGGCTCGACCGCGGCCTCGACTGGAACGAGCTCGCCGGGATCTGTGAAGACGCCTGGGCCGAGGTGGCTCCGCCGAAGCTCGTCGCGTCGGCGAGAGACAGCGAATGAGCTTTCCTTCGGATTTGACGCTGGTTGGGCTAGTAGCGCCGGGTCCAGGCCTCGCGCGGGTTCGGGAGCGGGGTGAGCACCGGCTCGAGGCGCTCGCGCAGGTGCTCGAAAGCGGGCGGGAGCGAGAGGCGCTCGCCGAGATGCTCGGCCGGTTCGTCGGTCGCGAAGCCGGGGCCGAGTGTGGCGATCTCGAAGAGGACGCCGCTCGGCTCGCGGAAGTAGATCGAGCGGAAGTAGAAGCGGTCGATGACGGGCGTCGGCGTCGCGCCCGCCTCCAGCGCCCTCGCCCGCCATGCCTCGTGGTCGTCCATCGGCGAGGCCCAGGCGACGTGGTGGACGGTGCCTGCGCCCCCGAGCCCGCTCTCGGCCGGCGCCGGGTCGTAGAGGTAGCGGCCACCCCGCTGCTCGCCGCGCGCCTCCCACTCGTTCCCGCCGCTCGGTTCGAAGCTCAGCCCGTCCTCGAGGAACGTGCGGCTCCCCTCGGGCGAGCGCGCGTAGGCGCGCACGCTGTCGAAGCCCTGGAGCGCGAGCTCGGACGGGATCTCGGGGTGCTCCGCAACGAGCGGCTCGTCGTCCGTCTCGACCACCGCCAGCTCGAGTCCCATCCCCTCCCGGTCCTCGAAGCGCAGCCGGTCGCCGTCCCGCTCGAGGACGGCGACACCTTCCGCGCGCAGCCGCTCGTCCCAGAAGTCGAGCGCCTCGGTCGAGCCGATGCGCCACGTGATGCGGTGCACCATCCCCGCGCCTGCCCGCCCGCGCCGTGCGTTCGGATACTCGAAGAACGTGATGTCCGCGCCTGCGCTTCCCTTCTCGTCCGCGTAGAAGAGGTGGTAGACGGTCGGGTCGTCCTGGTTGACGGTCTTCTTGACGAGTCGCAGGCCGAGGACACGCGTGTAGAAGTCGACGTTCCGCGGCGCGTCGCCCGTGATCAGCGTGATGTGGTGGATCCCCTCGAGCTTCATCTATCTCCTTTCGCTTGCGGCCAACCGTAGCGCCAGACGGCGGGCAAGCGGCGCCGGGCTGTCGCGAGCGCCTCCTCGAGCGCGGGCGCGGCCTCGTCGCCGTGGACGCCCTTGCCGTGTCCGCAGAGGACGTGGCGAGGCGCGAAGCGCGAGAGCGCGCGCGGCGGCACGAGCCGCAGGAGTGGATGCACGCCGAGCCGCTCGTCGGCGGCGACGAAGTAGGCGATGGTCCCGAGCGCGTCGCCGCAGAGGAGCACCTGCTCTTCCGGCCACCACAGTGCCACCTCGCGCCAGAAGCGGTGCCGGACGATGGGTATCGGGTCGAACGGCGCGCCCGGAACGCCGTCGAACGGCGTCTGGTGCCGCGGGACGCCGAGCCGCGCGGCGACCGCAGCCGAGTCGCGCCCGTGCCGGTCGAGGAGCTGGATCACTCCGGCCGGCTCGCCGAGCCCACGAATCCGCTCCTCCACTCCAGGCGAGTCCACCGGGTCGAAGATCCAGACCCGGCCCTCTGCGCGGAGCGCGTGCGAACAGCGCGCGAGCCGCTCGTCTTGGATCCAGCCGAAGCCCCATCCCGTCTCGTCGCAGAACCGCGCGGTCACCGGCCGGCTCAGTGCACCCACGAAGCGCAGGCGGCGAGCTCGAGGCGGCCCGTGGCCGCATCGGAGAACGGCAACGGGTCCACGACGCCTTGCCGCAACCCCATCCAGCAACCGGCTATCTGCTCGCCGGCGATGCGGTACCTGACGCGATACGGCGAAGCCGGAAATGCCGGGTCCACGTACGTCACCAGGCAGGTGGTGAGCGACGGGCAGCGCGAGGAGCGCGGCACCGCCCGGAGCACCGGCGGCGTCAGCTCGTCCGCGAGCGCGTAGCGAAGCGTCGCCTCGAGCGAGGGGCGGTCGAGCGCGTGGATCGGGAGCACCGGCTGCGGCATCGGGAACGTGTGCAGCCCCGGGCGGTAGCCGGGCAGACAGCCGGCCCGCGGGCAGGTGAGCGCCCGGTCGACCTCGCGCCCTCGGAGCCCGGTGATCGTCTCGGAGGCGACGATGATCCGGTACGGCGCCCGTCCGCCCCACGGAAGGTCGACGACGACGCGTCCGCGCGGCCCGCGGATCCAGTACCGCTCGACCCAGTTCTTGAACGACGAGCTGGCCTTCCGCCCGCTGTAGGTCACCACCGTCAGCTGCCACGGGCGGCAGGCGGGCGATTGCGGCAGCCGCCGGAAGCCGAAGACGACCTCGACGTGGTGTCCGAGCACCTTCGGGCGAACGACCTGCGGCGCCGGCGGACCGACTCCGTTCGGAGCGCCGGCGATGCCGGATCGTTCGCACCCACGCGCAATCGTCGGCTGGATCCGGGCGGCCGCCCTCGCCCGGCGTGTGAGCTCGCGCAGCTCCCGTTCCAGGCGCCCGCGAACGGCCGGCGGCAGATCACGGTCGATGCTCAGCTCGGGCGCCGGCGCGAGCAACGGCAGCGGGGCGCCCTCCGAGCGGAGCGGGCCCGCGCTGCCAGGTCCCACTCCTGCCAGGAGGAAGGTCAAGGCGGCGAGAACCACCTTCACGGGTCGAGCATAGGACGCCTAGGAGACGCCGGCCGTCGTGAGGACCTCGCCGCTCGCGAGGACGACGCCGTCCTCGCAGCGGGCCTCGACGAGGCCGCCCTGGAACTGCTGCACGTACAGCTCCGCGTACAGGCCGCCCTGTCGGAGGAGCTCGTCGTGCGTCCCCTGCTCGCGCAAGCGCCCGCGGTCGACGACGAAGATCATGTCCGCGGCGAGGATCGTCGAGAGCCGGTGCGCGATCGCGATCGTCGTCCTCTCCTCCATCAGCGGCTCGAGCGCGTGCTGGACGAGCCGCTCGCTCGTCGTGTCCAGTGCGGACGTGGCCTCGTCGAGGATGAGGATGCGCGGGTCCTTCAGGATCACGCGCGCGATGGCGAGCCGCTGCTTCTCGCCGCCCGACATGCGGTAGCCACGCTCGCCGACGAGCGTGTCGTAACCCTCGGAGAGCTCGGTGATGCGTTCGTGGATCGCGGCCGCGCGGGTCGCCGCCTCGATCTCCTCCTGGCTGGCGTCGGGCTTCGCGTACAGGAGGTTCTCGCGCACCGACGAGTGGAAGAGGTACGTCTCCTGCGTCACCATCCCGACGATCTCGGCGAGCGACGCGAGCTTGATGTCGCGCACGTCGATGCCGTCGATCCGGACGTGGCCGCGAGTGACGTCGTAGAGCCGCGGCACGAGGTAGGAGATCGTCGTCTTCCCGGCGCCGCTCGGGCCGACGATCGCGGCGAGCTGCCCGGGCTCGATCTCCAGGGTGATGTCCTCGAGCGTCCACTCGCGCGGAGCGACCGGGCGTGAACCGTCGCCGTCGACCTCGACGGCCTGCGCCTCGAGGGCGGCCGGCCGGACCGGCTCCTCGTAGCGGAAGTAGACCTCGTCGAGCTCCACCCGGCCGCGAACCCGATCCTTCGGCAGCTCGCGCGCGCCGGGCGCGTCGACGATGTCCTGCGGCAGGTCGAGGTAGGCGAAGATCCGCTCGAAGAGCGCGAGCGACGACTGCACCTCGACCGAGGTCTGGAGCATGTTCCCGATCGGGAAGAGGAGGCGCGTCTGGAGCGTCGTGAACGCGACGATCGTGCCGAGGGAGAGGTGCGAGTAGCCCGCGACGAGGAAGATCAGCGCCGGCGAGGCCGAGAAGAAGACCTGGACGAGCGCGAAGAACGAGCGGCCGACCATCTGCTGGCGCACCTGGAGCCACGCGAGCCGGCGGTTCCCCTCGCGGTAGCGGGCGATCGCGTCGCGCTGTCGGTCGAAGGTCTTCGCGAGCAGGACGCCCGAGACCGAGAGCGTCTCCTCGGTCAGCGTCGAGAGCTCGGCGAGCGACTCCTGCGTCTCCTTGGAGAGCTGCCGCCGCGCCCGCCCGACGCGCCACGTGAGGTAGACGAAGACGGGCACGACCGCGAAGGACAGCGCCGTAAGCTGCCACGAGAGGAGGAGCATCGCGACGACAGTGGAGAGCACGGTGACGACGTTCGAGAGCACCGACGACGCCGTGTTCGTGACGACGCTCTGCACGCCGCCGACGTCGTTCTGGAGGCGCGACTGGAGGTCGCCGGTGCGCGCGCCGGTGAAGAAGCGGAGGGACATGGCCTGGAGGTGCTCGTAGAGGCGGTTCCGCAGGTCCTGCATCACGCGCTGGCCGACGACAGTCGTCAGGTAGGTCTGCCCGACGCCGATCGCGCCGGAGACGAGCGGGATCGCGATCATCAGCGCGACAAGCCGCCACAGCAGGTGCAGGTCGTGCGGGAGCAGCGCGCGGTTGATGATCGCCTTCGTGATGAACGCCGGCGCGACGCCGAGCGCGCCGGTGACGAGGATGGAGGCGAAGACGAGACCAACCTGGCCGCGGTAGGGCTTGAAGAGCCGGGCGACGCGCTTGACCATGCGGTCAGCTTACGTTCACGAGCCGGGTCAGCTCCTCGAGCCCGCGCCGGAGCTCCTCGAGCGGGTATTCGACGCGGCGAAGCTCCACGGTGAGCTCGTCGCCCTCGACCGTGAGCACGGCGTAGTCGGCGGTGCCGTCGAAGTCGCTCCGGAAGGTCGCCAGCTTGCGGCCGCCGAGCGGCCCGCCCACGCGGCCGGGGTTGAAGACGACCCGGTCGCCGATCCGCCGCTGCCACTGGACGTGCGAGTGGCCGGCGGCGAGCGCGGCCGCGTCGCCGAGGAGCTCGCGCAGATCGGCCTCGCTCGCGTCGGGGTCGATCTTCTCCAGGAACGACGAGGGCGTTCCGTGCACGCACCGAAGGCGCCGGCCGCCGCCGAGGTCGAGCTCGAGCGTCGGCGCGAAGCCGCGGACGAGCTCGCGGTCGTGGTCGTCGAGCTGCGCCAGCGTCCACGCGCCGAGCCGCGAGCGTGGGTCGTCGTCCGCGCCGAAGCGGTGGTGGAGGAGCCAGTGGTCGGTGTTCCCGAGCACGACCGGGCAGCCGAGCTCGTGGACGCGGCGAAGGCAGTACGCCGGCTGCGGCCCGCCCTCGACGAGGTCGCCGAGGCAGACGAGCCGGTCGACGCGCGCCTCGGCCAGCTCGGCGAGGACGGCGTCGAGCCCGACGCCGTTTCCGTGCACGTCGGAGAAGACGCCGACGAGCATCAGGCCCGCTGCTGGACGCCGCGGTCGCGGTCGATGTCCTGCTCGGCCTCGGCGAACTCCGACCGCAGCTCGGCGATCGTCGGCAGGACGGCGACCGCGGGCACCATCGGCAGCCAGAAGTTGAAGATCCGGTAGGTGACGACGCCGAGCAGCGCCGGCACGAACGGCGCTCCGACCCAGTGCAGCGCGAAGGTGAGCGCGATCTCGACCACGCCGGCCCCGCCCGCCGGCAGCGAGCGACGAGTCAGCACGTAGCCGGTCGCATAGCCGAGGATCAGCGCCGGCAGGCTGATCCGGTGGCCGCTGAAGACCTGGAGCGCCGCCCACAGGCACGCGATGTCGCCGACCCAGTAGAGCGTCGCCCCGAGCAGGCCGAGGCCGTGCTTGCGCGGCGACGAGAGGAGGAGCGAGCGCAGGATCGAGAGGCCTGCGACGGTGTGGGCGAAGCCGCGGCGGATCGAGCCGCCGTCGCCCGGGTCGGAGTACCGGCGCGCGCGGCGCGGCGAGGTCAGCCACACGGCCACGAGCGCGCCGGGGATGACGGCGAGCCACGGCAGGGTGAGCGCGTCGGAGATCCGCTCGTTGAGCGTCAGGAAGATCGCCGAGACGAGCGCCGCGGGCGCGAGCACGACGTACTCGAGGGCCGAGAGGGCGAGCACGCGCGCGATCGCGCCGTCGCGGTCCTCGCCCGCGCGGCGCAGGATCCAGTAGTCGACGGCGAAGCCGCCGCTCGTCCGCGTCGCGGCGAAGACGCCGAAGCCCGCGACGACGCTCTGGGTGGACGCGGAGGCGCCGAGCTCCGGCCCGCCGTCCACGCGAGCCGTGTCCCGGACGGCCAGGATGTAGCCGAGGTACGCGACCACCTCGCCGCCGAAGCAGGCCGCGAGCCAGATCGGGTCGAGCCGGCCGAGCTCGCGGCGGACGCGCTCGTAGCCGGCGAGGTCGCCGAGCCCGAACGCGGCCGCGACGGCGAGCGCCGCCGCCCCGAGGATGACCGCGACCGGCCGCCGCTCGAGCGCCGCGAGCACCTCCCGGAAACGGTCGAAGGCGCGGCGGGCCACGCATGGGTTCTACCCGGTCGCGGCGACGGCCAGCGCCCGAGGCGACACGATCTCGTCGATCAGGCCGTAGTCGCGCGCCTCGGCCGGCGTCATGAAGTGGTCGCGGTCGATGTCCTTCATCACCTGC
>VAYE01000122.1 GCA_005883235.1 Actinomycetota bacterium | reverse complement strand
GGCGTGTCGAATCACGACGCAGGTGTGCCGAATCTCGTCCTCGGCACCGCCGGCCACATCGACCACGGCAAGACGTGGCTCGTCCGGGCACTAACCGGGAAGGACACCGACCGCCTGCCGGAGGAGCAGGCGCGCGGGATCTCGATCGAGCTCGGCTACGCGCCCCTCGACCTGCCGGACGGGCGCCGCCTCTCCGTCGTCGACGTCCCGGGCCACGAGCGCTTCGTCCGCACCATGGTCGCGGGCGCGACGGGGATCGACCTCTTCCTGCTCGTCGTCGACGCGGCCGAGGGAGCCCGCCCGCAAACCCACGAGCACCTCGCGATCCTGCGCCTGCTCGGGATCGACGACGGCGTCGTCGCGGTGACGAAGTCGGACGCAGTCGACGCCGAGACGCTCGAGCTCGCCCTCGACGAGGCGCGCGAGCTCGTGCCGACCGCGGAGGCCGTCGCCGTCAGCGCCCGCACCGGCGACGGGCTCGACGAGCTGCGCGCGGCGCTCGCCGCTGTCGCTGCGCGCGTCGAGCGGCGAGAGACGAACGCCGCGACCCGGCTCTTCGTCGACCGCGTCTTCAGCCTGCGCGGCATCGGCACCGTCGTCACCGGGACGCTGTGGTCGGGCTCGCTCGGCGAGGGCGACGAGCTGCGCGCGGAGCCCGCCGGCCTCGACGTCCGCGTGCGGAGCGTCCAGGTCCACGACGAGCCGGTCGAGCGGGCGGGCGCGGGACGGCGCGTGGCCGCGAGCCTGCCGGGGATCGAGCGGTCGCGGCTCCAGCGCGGCGACGCCCTCGTCGAGCCGGGCGCCTACCCGGTCTCCTATCGCCTCGACGTCTCCCTCGACGAGCTCGAGCCGATCCCCGACGGCGCGCGCGTGCACGTGCACCACGGGACGAGCGAGTGCGTGGCCCGCGTCGTCCGTGCCGGCGGGGCCTACGCCCAGCTCCGCCTCTCCGCGCCGGCCGTCGCCGCCCGCGGCGACCGCGTGATCCTTCGCGACCGGACGACGCTCGGCGGCGGACGTGTCCTCGACCCCGCCCCGCCGCGCTCGCTCGAGCTCGACCGCTTCCGGCTCCTCGACGCGGGCGACCCCGCCTCGATCGTCCGGGCGATCGTGCGGGCGCCGGTCCGGCGAGCCGACCTCGCGGCGCGCGCGCTCCTCTCCGCAGACGAGCTCGGCGAGGGCCTCCGCGCGGCCGAGCGGGCCGGCGAGTGGTTCTTCGCCGCCGCCTGGCTCGAGGAGCTGCGGACAGCCGTCGGCGCGCGGCTCGAGGAGCGGGCCCGCCGCTCGCCGATCGACCCAGGCCTCCCCGTCGGCGAGCTCGTGCCGGCCGAGCCGTGGCGCGCGGCGATCCTCCCGCTCCTCGGCGTCGACCAGCGCGGCGGGAAGGCGTACCTGCCCGGCGCCGCCGCGTCGCTCGCGGGTCGCGAGGAGGCCGCCGCGCGACTCGACGAGGAGCTCGCAGCGGCCGGCCTGTCCCCCGTCGCGGTCGACGATCCGAAGCTCGCGGCCTACCTCGAGGCCGAAGGTCGGCTCGTGCGCGTCGGCGACGGGCTCGCAGTCGGCGCCGACGCCTACGAGCGCGCGCGGATAGCCCTCTTCGAGGAGTGCGAGCGCGCCGGCCGCATCACGCTGGCGCGCTTCCGCGACCTGCTCGGGATCTCGCGGCGGCCCGCGCAGCTCCTCCTCGAGCGCTTCGACGCCGACGGCCTCACGCGCCGCGTCGGCGACGAGCGCGTCCTGCGCCGCGCCGGGGTTCGCTGACCCTTGAGATGACGAGGCGGAACACGTCCGGCCGGTGGTAGTGACCGGCGGGATCGAACCGCTGGCGCTCCTCGTAGAGGCGCTGCGGGTCGAGCTCGGCGTAGAGGATCCCCTCCTCGTCCCAGAGGGGCCCGGCCAGGTAGGACCCGTCCGGGGCGAGGATCGCGGAGCCGCCGCGGCCGAGCAGCTCGGGGCCCTCCGCGAGCGGCACGTCGTCCGGGTAGCTCGAGGCGCGCTGGAAGACGCAGCAGCTGAGCACGAACGCGCGTGACTCACGCGCGATATGCCGGATCGACTCGTGCCAGCTCTCCGAGTCGTCCGCCGTCGGAGCGAGGTAGACCTCGACCCCGGACTGGTAGAGCGCGAAGCGCGCGAGCGGCATCAGGTTCTCCCAGCAGATCAGCCCACCGACCCGGCCGAGATCGGTCTGGACCGCCTCGAGCCCCTGGCCGTCGCCGAGACCCCAGACGAGCCGCTCGTGGTTCGTCGGCATGAGCTTCCGGTGGTGGACGACGAGCCCCGAGTCCGGGCCGAAGACGAGCAGCGAGTTGTAGAGCGTGCCGCCGGCGAGCTCGTTGGCGCCGACGGCGAGCCAGATGCCCTCCTCGCGCGCGATGCCTGCGAGCCGCTCGGTGGCCGCGCTCGGCACCTCGATCGACTCGCGCGCGAGCCGCCCGAACACCGGCTTCACGTCGGCGCCGCCGGCGAGGAAGCGAACCCACCGGTTGGTGGGGTAGACCGGGACGAACGCCTCCGGGAAGAGCGCCAGCCTCGCGCCGACGCCCGCGGCCTCGCGCGCGAGAGCGGCGATCTTCTCGATCGTCGCCTCGCGCTGGAGGACGACGGGCTCGGCCTGGACGCAGGCGACCTTGACCGGCTCGTTCACGGCGCGCCGAACCCGCCCCCGCCGGGCGTCTCGATCGTGATCACGTCTCCCACGGACACGTCCACTGTGACTTTCGCGGGAAGCGGGCTTCCATTCAAGAGGTTGCGGCCCGGCGAGCCTGGCAAGCCGCCGCGCGCTCCCGCGGGTGCATGGGCGCGACGTTCCGCGATGATCGAGACCCGGCACGGCTCGAGCGCCTCGAGCTCGCGGACGACGCCGTCGCCGCCCCGGTGACGACCCGCGCCGCCCGAGCCGAGGCGAAGCGCGTGCCTTCGCACCCGGAGCGGGTAGGCGAGCTCGAGCGCCTCCGTCGGCGTCGAGAGCGTGTTCGACATCGTCACGTGCACGCCCGAGGGCCCGTCGGCGCGCGGACACGCGCCCTGGCCGCCGCCGATCGTCTCGTAGTACGTGAACCGCTCGTTCCCGAGGGTCAGGTTGTTCATCGTGCCCTGTCCCTGCGCCGGCGCCTCGATCGCCTCGCCGAACGCGCGCAGGAGGACGTCGACGATGCGGCACGAGGTCTCGACGTTCCCGGCCGCGACCGCCGCCGGCGGCCGCGCGTTGACGAGCGAGCCCGCGGGCGCGCGCACGGTCACCGGCGCGAAGGCCCCGCCCGAAGCGGGCACGTCCGGCTCGACGAGGCAGCGGACGACGAAGTAGCAGGCAGAGCGGGTGACGGAGAGGGGGCAGTTGAGGTTCCCGGGGTGCTGGGCGGCTGAGCCCGCGAAGTCGATCTCGACCTCGTCGCCGGCGACCGTCGCCGCGGCATGCAGCTCGAGCTCGCCGTCTGGGGCCTCGAGGAGGTCACTCGCCTCGAAGCGCCCGTCCGGCAGAGCCGCGATCCCGGCCCGGACGCGTCGCTCGGAGTACGTGTACAGCTCGTCCATCGCGGCGGCGACGCGCTCGCGGCCGTGTCGGCGGGCTAGCTCCGTGATGCGCCGCGCCGCGAGACGGTGCGCCGCGAGCTGCGCGCGAAGGTCACCGCGCCGCTCGTCGGGGTTGCGCATTTGCGCGAGCAGGCGCTCGAGAAGCTCGTCGTCGAGCCGCGTAGGCGGTATGACCACGCCCTCCTCGGCCAGCTCGTGCGAGTCGGCGGGCATCGAGCCCGGCTCGCGGCCGCCGACGTCCGCGTGGTGCGCGCGTGTGACCGCGAACCCGAGCTCCGTTCGCGTCACGAGGGTCACGTCCGGAAGGTGCGTGCCTCCTGTATATGGGTCGTTGAGAACGAACACGTCCTCGGGGGACGGCTCGTGCCGCATCACGGCGGCGACGGCGTCCGGCATGGCGCCCAGGTGGACCGGGATGTGCTCGGCCTGGGCGATCATCCGGCCGCGCCCGTCGAAGAGCGCGGTCGAGCAGTCCCGCCGCTCCTTGATGTTGGCCGAGAAGGCCGAGCGGACGAGCGCCGCGCCCATCTCCTCCGCGATCGAGCGGAGGGCGGCGCCGAGAAGTTGGAGCTCAATGTTCACGATCGCGTGAGGACCAGCGTGCTAGACCCATCCCTAACCCCCTCCCACCCGGGGTCGACCCAGCAGGTGGCGCCCGGCAGCTCGACCAGGGCAGGTCCCTCGACGCGCAGCGGGTCGCCGGCGGGCAGCTCGAACGCCGGGCCTGGGCGGATCTCCGCGGTTCGCACCGCGACGAGCTCGATCGGCCGCCCCCGGTCGGCGTAGCCGTACCGCTCCTCGTGTGCGAGGTGGAACGCTTCGGCCGGATCGCCGCCGCTCAGCGGGACGGTCAGCTCGAACGACTGGCCCGCGTAGCGCAGGTCGGCCTCGCCCTCGCGCGGCAGCTCGCCGGCCTCCTCGAGCGGGCACAGGTACGAGCGCACCGCGTCACGCCGCTCGTCGCTCGCGACGAGGCCAAGTGCCGACAGCACCCCTGCGGCCTCCGGCACGAGCACGGTCCGCATGCCAAGCTCCTCCGCGAGCGCGCATGCGTGCAGCGGCCCCGCGCCGCCGAACGCGACGAGCGCGAGCCTCCGCGGGTCATGTCCTCGCTCGACGGTGACGACGCGGAGGGCGCGCAGCATCTCGGCGTTCACGACGTCGACGACGTCCTTCGGGTCGAGCCGCCCGAGCGCGCGCTCCGCCGCGTCGCGGTCGAGCTCGAGCCCGCCCGCGAGCCGCTCCGGCAGCCGGCCCAGGAGGAGGTTCGCGTCGGTCACCGTGGGCTCGTGGCCGCCCCGGCCGTAGCACGCCGGCCCGGGATCGGCGCCCGCGCTCCGGGGCCCGACGCGCAGCGCTCCGCCCGAGTCGATCCACGCGATCGAGCCGCCGCCCGCGCCCACCGTGTGCAGGTCGACCGTCGGCAGGCGGATCGGGAGCCCGCCCACCGCCTTCTCCGCCGCACGGCCCGCTCCGCCGCCGACCACGAGGCAGACGTCGGTCGACGTCCCGCCCATGTCGAAGGAGACCGCGTCCTCGAGCCCGGCGAGCGCGCAGATCCGCGCCGCGCCGACGACGCCCGCAGCCGGCCCGGAGACCAGTGCGATCGCGGGGTGCGCGGCCACCTCCTCGAGGCTCGCGACACCGCCCGAGGAGCGCATGACGAGCGGCTCCGGGAGGCCCTCGTCCTTGCACCGCCGCCCGAGCGAGCGGACGTAGCCGGCGACGACCGGCCCCAGGTACGCATCGGCCGCGGTCGTCGACGCACGCTCGAACTCGCGGAACTCGGGCGCGACCTCGTGCGACGCGGCGACGTGCGCCGCAGGCAGCCGCCGTCGCACCTCCT
>VAYE01000121.1 GCA_005883235.1 Actinomycetota bacterium | reverse complement strand
AGCCGGCGCTCCGGCTCGCCCGCCGCGGCCAGTGCCTCGCGCCCGATGAACTCGCCCTTGTCGAGCTTGACCGCGAACCCGAGGCCGGCTTCGAAGGGCGTCTCGTCGGGGGTCACGTCGGCGCCCCACACGCGGTAGCCCTTCTCGAGCCGCAGCGAGTCGATCGCGCGGTAGCCGCCCGCGACGAGCCCGTGCCCGCGACCGGCCGCCCAGAGCTCGTCCCACAGCCGCAGGCCGAACTCCATCGGGCAGTAGAGCTCCCAGCCGAGCTCCCCGACGTACGTGACCCGAAGCGCGGTGCACGGCACCGACCCCACAGCGAGGTCGCGCGCGCGCATGTACGGAAAGTCGAGCGGCGTCGTCGTCAGCGGCTGGAGGATCTCGCGCGCCGCCGGCCCCCAGAGCCCGAGGCACGCGTACTTCGAGGTCACGTCCTCGACGGCCACCGAGCCGTCGTCGGGCGCGTGCGAGCGGATCCACGCGCTGTCGTGCTGTCCGAACGCCGTCCCGGTGACGATCCGAAAGCGCTCCTCGGCGAGGCGCGTCACGGTGAAGTCGCACTCGACGCCGCCGCGCGCGTTCAGCATCTGCGTGTAGGTGATCGCGCCCACGTCTCTGGCGACGCGGTTGTCGCAGAGCCGCTCGAGGAACTCCGCGGCACCCGGGCCGGCGACCTCGATCTTCGCGAACGACGTCTCGTCGAAGAGCGCTGCCGCCTCGCGACAGACGACGTGCTCGGCGCCGATCGCCGGCGACCAGAGGCGACCGGCCCAGCCGCGCGGGCGCAGCGACCCGTCGCCACGGGCCGCGTTCGACTCGAACCAGTTCGCGCGCTCCCAGCCCGACTTCTCGCCCCAGGCCGCACCGAGCTCCTCGAGCCGCTCGTACGTCGGCGAGACGCGGAGCGGCCGCCCGGCCTGTCGCTCGTGCCCCGGGTACTTGACGTCGTAGTAGGTCGAATAGATCTCGATCGTCCGGGTGAGCGTGTAGTCGCGGCTCGCGTAATGCCGTCCGAAGCGGCGGGAGTCCATCTCCCAGACGTCGAGGCTCGGCACGCCCTCGACGAGCCACTCGGCGACGAGCTTCCCCATTCCGCCCGCTCCCGCAAGGCCGTGGGCGCAGAAGCCGGCGGCGACCCAGAAGCCGCGCACGTCCGACGGCCCCAGGATGAACTCGCCGTCCGGCGTGAAGGCCTCGGGCCCGTTGACGAGGCGAACGACCTCCATGTCGCCGAGCGCCGGAACCCGCACGAGGGCGTTCTCCATCAGCTCCTCGAAGCGGGGCCAGTCCTCCTCGAGCAGCCGCCCGTTGAAGTCGGCCGGGATGCCGTCGAGGCCCCACGGGGCAGGGTGGCGCTCGTAGCCGCCCATCACGAGGCCGCCCGACTCGCCGCGGAAGTAGACGAGGAGCGAGGGGTCGCGCATGGTCGGCACGTCGAGCGGCACCTCGGCCGGCCGCGTGATCAGGTACTCGTGGGCCATCGGCACGATCGGGACAACCACCCCGGCGAGGGCCCCGATCTCGCCCGCGAACATGCCGCCCGCGTTCACGACGAGCTCGGTCTCGATCTCGCCCTGGTCGGTCTCGACGGCGGCGACGCGGTTCCCCTCGACCCGGATCCCCGTGACGCGCGTGCGCGTCGCGATCTCCGCGCTGCGGCGGCGCGCGCCCTCCGCGAGCGCGAAGGTGAGCTGGCTCGGGTCGACGTAGCCGTCCGTCGGGAGGTAGGCGGCGCCGAGGACACCCTCGGCCGACATGGGCGGAAAGAGCGCTTGCGCCTCGGCGGCCGAGATCAGGTCGAGGTGGAGACCGAACGTCTTCGCCCAGCCGGCCTGGCGCGCGAGCTCCTCCATCCGCTCCTGCGAGGAGGCGAGCCTCAGCGAGCCGACCTCGCGCCAGCCGGTCTCGAGCCCGACCTCCTGGCCGAGCTCGCGGTAGAGGTCGACCGAGCTCATCATCATCTTCGTGAGGCTCAGCGAGCCGCGAAGCTGCCCCACCAGGCCCGCGGAGTGGAAGGTCGAGCCGCTGGTCAGGTCGGCGCGCTCGACGAGCACCACGTCGCTCCAGCCGAGCCGCGCCAGCCAGTAGAGGATCGCGCAGCCGCCGACGCCGCCGCCGATGACGACCGCCTGAGCCCGCTCGCGCACGCTGCGACCCTACGTTCCTCGCAGCCATGGCGGCGCGAGCCCCGTCCCGGTGTCAGACCAGCGTGACGGAAACGTCACGCCAGTGTGACGCGATCGTGCGATCCCACTTTCCAGGCCGCGCTCATGCACCAGTACCGACCGCTCCGACGGCCTCTCCGGCGTCAGACACCGTGACGGCGGGGCCGCGCGAGCCAGTAGAGGATCGCGCAGCCGCCGACGCCGCCGCCGATGACAACGGCGTCGGCTCGTTGCCGCAAGGATGCTACGGCGTGGTCGGCGCCGCGGGTGCCTCGAGCGCGGCCGCGACGGCCTCCCCTTCTGGGGCCTGAAGATGCACCGGTTTGTTTCGCTGGACGAGGCCGTAGTAGATGGCGCCGACGATGACGATGACGATCAGCACCGTCCACAGGACAGGCTGGCGGTTGAGCCAATGCCAGTAGAAGTCGAGCGCCGGAGCCTCCGGCGAGGGGCGCGGGTTCGTGGCGGCGCGGGGCCACGCCATGTTGACGAGCATGCCGCCTCCCCAGGCGATCGCGAGCAGGTTGATCGGAAGTCCCCACCTCCCGAGTGCGAACGGGGCCTTCGCCCGCGGCCACCCACGGAGCCGGGCCCTGAGCAAGGCGAGGTTCCCGATGAGATAGCTCAAGTAGATCATCCCCGTCGCCGCGATCGCGATGATCGCGACGCCGGCGAACTGGATCATGGGGATGCCCGCGAAGATGCCGACCGCGATGCACGAGCCGATCGGCGTGTGCAGCCTCGGGTTCACCTTCGAGAGCACCTTCGATCCAGGCAGGCGGTCGTCGCGGGACATGCCGAAGCACAGGCGAATCGTCGAGGTCATGATCGCCAGGCAGCAGACAAAGATCGCCGCCGCCACGGTCAGCAGGAACACCGTTGAGAACCCGTTGCCGAAGTTCGCGTTGATGATCTCGGCCGGGCCCCAGTTTCCGCTGATCGCGGTCTTGAGATCGGGGATTCCGAGCAGCATCGCGAAGAGGAACACGGCGCCGATCACAAAGGCGCCGATGACCGATCCGATCACCGCCTTCGGAGCCTCGGTCCGCGGGCTCTTCGTCTCCTCGGCGAGCGTCGAGGCGGTGTCGAACCCGTAGATCACGTACAGCGACATGAACATCGCGACGAGGAACGTGCCCGTCGTCAGGCTCGTGCCGCCCGTGTCGAAGATGACTCCGGCGTTCTGGTGGTGATGGAAGATCGCGACGACGAAGGCGAAGATGACCATCCCGAGGATCTCGAACAGCACGCCCGTGTTGTTGACGATCGCGACGAGGCGGACGCCGAAGATGTTCATGACCGTGATCGCGACCAGCGTGATGACGGCGATCCACCGCTGGTTCGAGTGGGTGGCGGCGAGGTTCCAGCCCATGTTGTTGAAGGCCGGGATGAGCGCGAGGGGGAGCGTCGCGCAGACCGAAGCGACGGTGAGGATGCCGGCAAAGAGATAGATCCAGCCGTTGAACCACGAGTAGCTCTTTCCGGCGAGGTACTTCGTCCACTGGAAGACCGAGCCGGCGACGGGATAGTGGCTCGAGAGCTCCGCGAACCCGAGGGCCACGACGAGCTGCCCGAGCGCGACGATGGGCCAGCTCCAGATGAAGACCCCGCCGACTGTCGTCAGGCCGAGGAAGAACAGGGCGAAGATGCCGGTCGACGGCGAGATGTAGCTGAAGGCGACCGCAAACGAGCTGAAGAGGCCGAGCGTGCGCCTGAGCTCCTGCTTGTACCCGAAGCGCGCGAGGTCGGCCTCGTCGCTTCCTTGCTCGTCGGGGGCCGGTGCCGCGGTATCCACCATGAAGGTGCCCTCCAAGTCCGAGTGACGCGCCATTGAGGCACGTTCCCGCTATCCGTGTCAATACTTGACGGGTGCGGTTGGTTATCTCACGGGAGGCCCTCGACTTCGTCCGCGAGCGCGGCGGCAGCCTCTACGTCTCACCCCGCTCGCGGCGCTGCTGCCACGGCGCGCTGACGTGGCTCGAGGCCTCGACGGAGCCCGACGAGCGCGTCGACTTCCGCCGAGCCGACGCCGACGAGCTCGAGCTCTACCTCCCTGCGACGCTCGGCCGGTTTCCCGACGAGCTCCACCTCGAGCTCCGCGGCCGTCGGCGCAAGCGCGTCGAGGCCTACTGGAACGGCTGCGCCTTCGTCGCCTGAAGGGCTTCCCGGAACCGGGGCTCGGCGGCGATCCGCTCGAGGCGCCCGAAGTGCTGGTCGGCGTAGTCGACGAAGTCGAAGTCGAGCTGCGAGATCGCCTGCTGCACGACTCCCCACATCGCCTCGCGGAAGTCGGACATGAAGCGCATCAGGACGAGCGCATCGTGGTCATCGGCCCCGTACGCCGCGAGCAGCGCGTGCTCGCCCTCCTCGTCGAGCTCGTGGTTGACCGCGAAGTTGCCGAGGTCGAAGAACGGGTCGCCCATGCCCGCGTACTCCCAGTCCACGATCCACAGGTGCTCGCCGTCGGCGATGAAGTTCGCGTTCAAGAGGTCGTTGTGGCACGGCCGGGGGGTCGCGCCGGCACGGCGGGCCTCGATCCGATCGGCGAGCTCCTTCGCACGGTCGTATGCAGGCGGCGCCCCGGCGCCCCGCTCGAGCGCGGTCGCCCGGTAGACCTCGACCACCCGGAAGCTGTCGAAGCGCGCAGGGAGGCTCGGGCCGTCGTGGAGCCGCCGCAGCGCCGCGCCGACCCGCTCGACGTCGACCTTCCCGACCTCGCCCTCGACGTACCGGGTGACGAGATAGCCCTCCGGCTCGACGAAGGCGACGACCTCCGGCGCGAGCCCGAGCCCGGCCGCCACTCGCGAGGCGGCGTGCTCGTCGGCGCGGTCGATCCCGAGGAGCTCGGTGTCCTTGCCGCCGATCCGTAGGACGAACGCGTCGCCGTCGAGCGAGACCTTGAAGTTGCGGTTCGTGATCCCGCCCCCGAGCGGCTCGACACCCGCACCCCGGCCGGGCCACAGCCGTTCGACGATCGCCTCGGGCTCCACCGGCGGTCTCAGAACGTGGGCACTCTAGCCCTCGCCAGGCCTATCCTCCACGCCATCGACCGGGCGGCGTCACGTGTCGACCTCCTGCTCGCCCTCAGCCAGGCAGACCTGCGCTCGCGCTATGGGCGGGGCCCGTGGCGCGTGGTCAAGTGGCTGCTCGACCCGTTCGCGCTCGTCGGCGTCTACCTGATCCTCGTCACCTTCGTCCTCCACCGCGCCGGAGCCGCTCCGGGGCTGAGCCTTGCCTGCGCCGTGATCCCCTTCCAGCTGGTCATGACGACCGTGACCAACGCGATGTCCACGATCGCGTACCGGCGCGCGATCATCCTCAACATGTCGTTCAACCGCACGTTGTTGCCCGTGTCGGCGGTGCTGACGGAGCTGATCGCCTTTGCGGGCAGCCTGCTGCTCTTCGTGCTGCTGATGGCGGCCTACGGCATCGCCCCGAGCCTCGATGCGCTGTGGCTGCCGGTCGTCATTGCCGTCAGCGTCGCGTTCTCGATCGGCGTCGCCTATCCGGCAGCGCTCTTCGGGGCCTGGTTTCCGGATCTCCGTCCGTTCGCGATCAGCTTCGTTCGCATCCTCTTCTTCGTCGCGCCGGGGCTCGTGCCCCTCGCGGCGATCCCGGGCCGGGCGCAGGATCTCGTCCGCCTGAATCCCTTGACCGGGATCTTCGAGGGCTACCGGGACGTGTTCCTGTACGGCCGCAGGCCGGCGGCGTGGGAGCTCGTCTACCCGCTCGCCGTCGGAGCTGTCCTCCTCGTCTCGTTCGTGCCGGTCTACCGCCTCGAGCAACGGCAGTTCGCCAAGATCGTCGAGTGAGCGCGTCGATCCGCGTCGAGCGCGCCGGAGTGCGCTTCGTCTTCGACCGCCAGAGCCGGCGCGTGTCACCGACGATGGCGCAGCTGCGCCGGCGCTCGCTCGAGGTGTGGGGAATCCGGGAGATCACGTGCTCGATCGAGCCGGGCGAGAGCGTCGCGCTGATCGGCGCGAGCGGTGCGGGCAAGACGACGCTGCTCAGGGCCCTCGGTGGGGTATACGCACCGGACGAGGGAATGGTCGACGTCCGCGGGCGGATCGGGACCCTGCTCTCCGTCGAGGCCGGTCTCCTCTCGCCGCTGACCGGGCGCGAGAACGCCGTGCTCATCGGTGTGCTCAACGGCCTGTCCCGCCGCCGGGCACGGGCGGCGCTCCCGGAGGTGCACGCAGGGAGCGGCCTCGGAGAGAGCTTCGACCGCCCGGTCGGAAGCTACTCGGAGGGGATGCGCGCCCGACTCGGATACGCAGTCGCCGAGCAGGCAGAGCCGAACGTGCTGCTCCTGGACGAGGTGCACGAGGCGCTCGACCACGAGTTTCGCGACACGGTCGAGGCGAGCGCGAGGCGGTTGCTCGCTGCGGGCGGGATTGTCGTCGCGGCCGGGCACGACCACCTGCTCCTCGAGCGGCTGTGCACCCGCGCGCTGCTCCTGCAGGAAGGTCGTCTCGTCGCCGACGGAGAATTCGAGGAGATCAAGTCTCGGTATCTCGCCGAGGAGGGTCTCTGACCGACCGACTTCCGCCGCGGGCGTGACAGCGCGCGCCTCGCCGCATAAGCTCGGAGCGAGCCGTGGACGACCGCCTGGACGAGCAAAAGATCGAAACGCTGCAGGGGTGGGCAGAGGGTCTGTTGCGCGACGAGCGCAGCGAGCTCCGCGCCGCGGCCAAGGCGATCCTGCTGCTGATCGACGAGATCGAGCACCTGCACGTCGACCTCTGGCACGCGCAGGACACGGCCTCGGAGGAGGACGTGCCCGCGGAGCCGCCGACCCTCAGATCGGTGCTGGCGAGGCGATTGCGGGCGGCTCAGGAGCGCCGGCCGGAGACCGAGTAGCTCCTCCCGGACGTTTTCCACAGGCTGTGGAAAGTGCTCGAATCGGCCCCAGAAACGTCAAGTCCCGCGAACCCGAAAGCCCGCAGGACTTGACTCGACGACTCTTACACGTCCGGCGCGCCGCGTCAAGTCACTTCTGCAGATCGACCTCGAGCGCCTCGACGAGCTGCTCCTGGAGCCAGGAGAGATAGGCGTAGACGGCGAGCTCGGGAGCGCGGGGATCGCGGGGAGACAAGCCTCCGAGGAGCGTGTCGTCCCTGACATCGAGGCGAGTTCCGAGGACGAGGCGGAGGTCGTTGAGCGCGGTGAGCCAGGCCTGCGCCTGCTCCGCTGTCAGACGGTCCTCGTCCAGCGTCTCCTCGACGACGCGCAGGGCTCGGCGTCGCCCGTCGAGGAGCTCGTCGCCCATCAGGGCCCGGTACTCGGACTCGCTCTCGGCGTCGTCGTAGGCGGGGGGGAAGAGCCGCTCGAGGCTCGGGTCCTCCGGCGCCTCGTCGAGCAGCGAGCGAAGCTGGGCGGGCAGCGCGCGCAGGAGTGCGCGCTCCTCCCGCGGGAGCCGCAGGCGCACGCCGCCGCCCGGGGCCCGGTCGATGCGCGGCCGCTCGAGCACTAGTCCTGCCGCATGGTCGCCCACAGCCCGTGGGCGTGGAGCCGGGCGACGTCGTACTCCGCCTTCTCGCGTGTGCCGCTCGAGACGACGGCCTT
>VAYE01000120.1 GCA_005883235.1 Actinomycetota bacterium | reverse complement strand
GGGCGTCGCCGTGCCCTCAGGGTTGGCTCTTCGAGTCGACCCGCTGGTGACCCGGTCAGCCGCTCCGGCGAAAGCGCCGGAGCGGCGCCGTTTTCGCGGCGAGTAGCATCCCGGCGATGCAGACCCTTCAGCGCACGCCGCTCCACGGACGGCATGTCGAGCTCGGCGCGCGCCTCGTCCCGTTCGCAGGCTGGGAGATGCCGGTGCAGTACGACGGGGTCATCGCCGAGCACCGTGCCGTCCGTACGGACTGCGGCGTCTTCGACGTGTCCCACATGGGCGAGCTCGAGGTCGAAGGGCCGCGCGCAGGCGAGCTGCTCCAAGGGCTTCTCTCCAACGACCTCGATCGGATCGGCGTTGGCGAGGCGCAGTACACGCTGCTCACGAACGAGCGCGGCGGAATCGTCGACGACCTGATCGTGTACAGGCTCGAGCCTTTCCGGTACCTGCTCGTCGTCAACGCCTCGAACGCCCGGACGGTCTACGAGTGGTTGAAGGAGCGCGAGGTGCGGGGATCCGACGTGCGCGACGTGTCGGACGAGTACGCGCTCCTGGCCGTGCAAGGGCCGCGGTCGATCGAGCGGCTCGAGCTTCCCGATGCGAAGCCGTTCACGTTCGCGCTCGGCGAGATCGGCGGCGTGGACTGCATGGTCAACCGGACCGGCTACACGGGCGAGCGCGGGGTCGAGCTCCTCGTCGAGACGGACGAGGCGGTCGAGCTGTGGGACGCGGCGCTCGACCGCGGCGCCAAGCCCTGCGGGCTCGGTGCGCGCGACACGCTACGCCTCGAGGTGTGTTATCCGCTGCACGGAAACGACATCTCGCCGAACACCGATGCCATCTCGGCCGGGCTCGGCTGGGTGTGTGCGCTCGAGAAGGAGTTCACGGGCGTCGACGAGCTGCGACGCGTGAAGGAGGAGGGCCCCGAGCGCCGGCTCGTCGCGTTCGTCATGGTCGACAAGGCGATTCCGCGAGCGGGAATGGCGATCGAGCAGGGCGGCGAGGTGACCTCCGGCTCGCTCTCGCCGATGCTCGACGCCGGAATCGGGCTCGGCTATGTCGCTGCGGCCGCGGCCGCCCCCGGCAGCGAGATCACGGTCGACGTGCGTGGGCGCCTCCGCAAGGCCCGTGTCGTGACGAAGCCGATCTACAAGCCAGAGACCTAGGAGGAGCGAGTGGCGGCAGCCGAGAGCTACCCGGAGGACCTGAAGTACCACCGCGAGCACGATTGGGCGCGCGTCCAAGCTGACGAGGCGACCCTCGGCATCACCTGGTTCGCGCAGGACGCGCTGGGTGAGCTCGTCCACTTCGAGGCGCCCGAGAACGGCGCCGGCGTGACGAAGGACTCCTCCTACGGCGAGGTCGAGTCGGTCAAGGCCGTCTCCGAGGTGATCGCGCCGCTCTCAGGCGAGGTCGTCGAGGTGAACCGGAAGGTCGTCGACGAGCCCGAGACCGTGAACGACGACCCGTACGGCGACGGATGGCTCATCCGGATACGGCTCTCGGAGCCGGCCGAGGTCGAGTCGCTTCTCGATGCGGAGGCCTACAAGCAGGTCCTCGCCGAGCAGTGACGCGGTTCCTCTCGCTCACCGACGCCGACCGCGAGGAGATGCTCGAGACGATCGGCGTCTCGTCGGTCGACGAGCTCTTCGAGCAGATCCCCCGGCGCGTTCGCTTCGAGCGCGAGCTCGCGCTCGAGCCCGCCCTCTCGGAGCCCGAGCTCGTCACGCATCTGGAAGAGCTCGCAGGGCGCAACGCCCACACGGGGAGCGAGCTCTCCTTCCTCGGCGCGGGGATCTACGACCACTACGTGCCGGCGGTGGTCGATGCGATCCTCTCCCGGGGCGAGCTCCTCACCGCCTACACGCCGTACCAGCCGGAGATGAGCCAGGGCGTGCTCCAGGCGATCTTCGAGTACCAGACCGCGATCTGCGAGCTCACCGGGATGGACGTGTCGAACGCCTCCGGGTACGACGGGACGACGGTCGCTGCTGACGCCTGCTACCTCGCGAAGCACGCGACAGGTCGGTCGAAGGTCGTCCTCGCCGAGGCTCTGAACCCGCAGGTGCGTCAGGTCGTGAAGACCTACGCGCCCGGCTTTGGCCTCGAGGTCGTCGAGGTGCCCCACCGGTCGGGGATCACCGATCCGAACGAGTTCCGCGAGGCGTCACGCGATGCGGCGTGTGCGATCTTCCAGCAACCGAACTTCTTCGGGTGTCTGGAAGCCGCCCCGGAGCTCGCGACCGCCGCACACGACGCGGAGGCCCTCCCGGTGGCCCATGTCGACCCGGTCTCCCTCGGGGTGCTCGAGGCACCGGGTGCATACGGCTGCGCGCTCGCGATCGGCGAGGGGCAGGGTGCGGGCAACTACCAGTCGTATGGAGGCCCGCACTACGGTTTCCTCGCAGCCCGCTCGGAGTTCATCCGCCGGATGCCGGGCCGAATCGTCGGCGAGACGGTAGACACCGCGGGCAAGCGCGGCTATGTCCTCACCCTCCAGACGCGCGAGCAGCACATCAGGCGCGAGAAGGCGACGTCGAACATCACGACGAACCAGACTCTCCTGGCGCTGGCGGGGCTGATCCACCTCTCGTGGCTCGGGCCGGAGGGACTTCGCGAGCTGGGGGAGACCTGCCTCGCGCTCGGACGCTACGCGAAGGAGCGCCTGCAGGACGCAGGGCTCGAGCTGCTGTTTCCAGAGCAGACAACATTCAAGGAGTTTGCCGTGCGCGTCGGACGGCCTGGGGCGGAAGTCGTCACGAAAGCGCGCCGAAAGGGAGTCCATCCGGGTTACGCGCTGGGACGCGACTACGAGGGTCTGGACGACGCGCTGCTCGTCTGCGTCACCGAACGGCGCTCGCCCGCGGACGTGGACCGACTCGTGGAGGCGCTCGTCGAGGTGACCTCGTGAAGCTGATCTTCGAGAAGAGCCGTCCCGGGCGCCGGGCCTCGACGCTTCCGCGCTACGACCTCCCGCCGGGAGACGTCCCCGAGGATCTTCGGCGCGAGCGGCCGCCGCGGCTGCCGGAGCTGGCCGAGCCGGAGGTGGTGCGCCACTTCAGCGAGCTCGCCACTCGGACGTTCGGGATCGACACCGGCTTCTACCCGCTCGGGTCGTGCACGATGAAGCACAACCCGCGCGTGAACGAGCGCGTCGTCGCGCTGCCGGGCTTTCGCGACCTCCATCCGTTCCAGGAGGAGGGTGCGCAGGGCGCGCTCGAGCTGGAGTGGCGCCTGCAGGAGATCCTGGCGGAGGTGACGGGACTCGACGCCGTCTCGCTCCAGCCGGCGGCCGGATCGCAGGGAGAAGTGACGGGATTGCTCCTGATGCGTGCCTATTTCGCCGATCGCGGCGAGAGCGAACGCAGCGAGATCGTCGTCCCGGACACGGCCCACGGGACGAACCCAGCCAGCGTGACGATGGCCGGCTACACGCTCGTCGGCGTCCGCACCGATCGGCGCGGCAACATCGACCTCGACGAGCTACGCGAGAAGGTAGGCGAGAAGACGGCGGGCCTCATGCTCACGAACCCGTCGACGCTCGGCCTCTTCGACGAGAACATCGACGAGATCCAGCGGATCTTCCACGAGGCCGGCGCGCTCATGTACTACGACGGCGCCAACCTGAACGCGGTCTGCGGCATCTCGCGACCCGGCGACATGGGCTTCGACATCGTCCACATCAACCTGCACAAGACGTTCTCGCAGCCGCACGGCGGGGGCGGGCCGGGCGGCGGCCCGATCGCGGTTCGAGAGCGGCTCGAGCCGTTTCTTCCGGTGCCCGCGGTCGTGCGCGACGGCGAGCGTTTCCGTCTCGACTACGACCGTCCGAAATCGATCGGCAAGGTGCGCGCGTTCACAGGGCCATTCGGCGTCTTCGTCCGCTCGTACGCCTTCATCCGTGCCTACGGCCCGGGGCTCAAGGAGATGTCGGAAGTGGCCGTGCTGAACGCGAACTACGTCCTCGCGCGGCTCAAGGAGGCCTATGAGCTTCCCTTCGACCGGCTGTGCATGCACGAGTTCGTCCTCTCGGCGCGGAACCTCAAGCGGGCCCACGGCGTCACCGCGCTCGACGTCGCCAAGCGCTTGATGGACTACGGGTTCCACCCGCCGACGATCTACTTCCCCCTCATCGTCCCGGAGGCGCTGATGATCGAGCCGACCGAGACCGAGTCGAAGGAGACGCTCGACGCCTTCTGCGAGGCGATGCTCACGATCGCGCGTGAAGCCGAGGAGGAGCCCGAGCTCCTGAAGGAGGCGCCGCGCAACCGTCCGGTCAGCCGACTCGACGAGGTCCAGGCGGCGAAGCGGGCGATCGTCAGGTTTCAGTTCGACGATCATCCGGCGCCCGAGCCGGCGGGACGGGCTGGCGAGGCCGCCGAGGCTCCGAAGGGCGTCTAGCGCAGTCGCGAGAGCGTCGCGCGCGCGTATCCGACTGCGGTCGCGACCTGCGTGAGCGCGACGAGGGCTCCGACCCTCGGCCCGTCCGCGAGCCCGCGCCTGAGCAACCGTCCGTAGAAGGCCGGACCCTCGAGGCGGAGACGCGACCCGTGCAGGCGCCGGTAGCGATAGGCGCCCTGGCCGTACGCAACGTGCTGCCGCCAGAACGAGGCGGGAGTCAGCCGCTGCCGGTGGAAGACGATCGCGTCAGGCACGTCGACGATCCGGCGGCCGGCCGCGACGACGCGCGCGCACCAGTCTCGGTCGCCCCCGGCGAACGAGAAGCCCGGGTCGAAGGGGACCTCCGAGGCCAGCGCGGCCGTGCAGGCGAGGTTGTTCGCCGTGCCGTAGACCGCATGAACCGAACTCCGGGCCGACTCGGCCGTCAGATGCGTCACGACGAGCTGGGAGGCCGCGGCGAGCGGATCGTCCTCCTCGGGGTTCACGGTGCTGCCGGCTGCCGCGTCGGCGCCGCGCTCCAACGCGTCGGCAAGGCGCTCCGCCCAATCCGGCTGTGGCTCGCAGTCGTCGTCGGTGAAGCACAGGAGGCGCGCGCGGGCCGAAGCCGCCCCGAGGTTCCGCGCGGCGGCCGGGCCGCGCTGCTGCTGCGCCAGGAGCCGCGCGCCGGGGTACGAGCCGACGAGCGCTTCGACCGCCTCGGCGGCCTGCTCACCGTCGGCGACGACGACGATCTCGAGCGTCTCTGCGATCGTCTGGCGGGCGAGCGCGCGCAGGCAGCGCTCCAGCGCATCCGGCCGCGACCGCGTCGGCACGATCGCGGTGATCGCCGGTTCGGCCATCTCGGCCGAAGTATCGTCGGCCGCGCATGGAGAGCGAACAGCCGCTGCTCGTGCTCGGCACGCACACCTTCGCGCCGGAGGTGCTCGACCTCGTGTCCGAGACTCCCGGCTTCCGGGTCGACGGCTTCGTGGAGAACCTCGACAGGACGCGGGCGGAGGACGACCTCGAGGGGCTCCCTGTGCACTGGATCGACGACGTCGACCGCTTCGCCGCAACGCATCGCGCCGTGTGCGCGCTGGGCACGACGAAGCGGCGGCGGATCATCGAGGAAGCGGCAGCTCGGGGCCTCGGGTTCGCCGCCATCGTCCATCCGGCGGCGCGCGTCTCGAGCCGGAGCGAGCTGGGCGAGGGGACGCTTGCAAGCGCCGGAGTCGTCGTCGCGGCGAACGCGCGCATCGGCCGCCACGTGATCCTGAACCGCGGAGCCCTCGTGGGCCATGACACGGTGATCGGCGACTACGTCAAGGTCGGTCCCGGCGCGAACGTCGCGGGCCTCTGCCGGGTCGAGGACGGCGCGTATCTCGCAATCGGGGCCGTCGTCGTCGACCGCGTCTCGATCGGCGCCGGCGCGCTCGTCGCGGCCGGGGCCGTCGTGACGAAGGACGTCCCCCCGCACGTCCAGGTGATGGGCGTGCCGGCGCGCGTGGTCAAGGAGGGGATCGACGGACGCTGAAACACTTGCGCCCTTTGCGAGACTGAAGAGAGGAATCGAAAAACGAAAGGAGCCGAGTGCCGGCAAAGGTGAGGAAGACCGAGGAGGAGTGGCGCCGTGAGCTGGCGCCCGAGCAGTACCGCGTCCTGCGCGAGAAGGGCACCGAGGCGCCCTTCACAGGGGAGTACGACCACGTGTTCGAGCCGGGCACGTATCGCTGTGCCGGCTGCGGGGCCGAGCTCTTCCGCGCGGAGGCGAAGTACGACTCCGGCTGCGGTTGGCCGGCCTTCTACGAGCCGACGAGCGACGACGCGATCGAGACCGAGGAGGACAAGAGCTTCTTGATGCGCCGGACCGAGGTGCTCTGCGCCTCCTGCGAGGGCCATCTCGGCCACGTCTTCCCGGACGGCCCGCATCCGACCGGGCTGCGCTATTGCATCAACTCGGCGGCGCTCGAGCTGGAGGAGGAGTGATGGAGCGCAAGGCGACGTTCGGCGCCGGCTGCTTCTGGGGCGTCGAGGCGGCGTTCCGGCAGCTCGAGGGCGTGACGAAGACGGAGGTCGGCTACGAGGGCGGCTCGTTCGAGAACCCGTCCTACGAGGACGTGTGCTCGCACACGACCGGCCACGCCGAGGTGGTCGAGGTCACCTACGACCCGGAGAGGGTCTCGTACGACGACCTGCTGGCCGTCTTCTGGGCCAAGCACAACCCGACGCAGCTCAACCGTCAAGGGTGGGACGTCGGGGATCAGTACCGCTCGGCGATCTTCGTCCACGACGAGGAGCAGCGGGCGGCCGCGGAAGCCTCGAAGGAACGAGAGCAGGCGAGCCACCGGCGACCGATCGTGACCGTCGTCGAGCCCGCCCAGACCTTCTGGCCCGCGGAGGACTACCACCAGCAGTACCTGGAGAAGCGCGGCGTCGCGAGCTGCACGGCGGCGCTCCGCGAATCTGCAGCTTGACCCGAGCGAGGGCTTGAAGATCCGGGCCTCGCGGCCGACGATAGAGGGGTGACTGCGGCCGCAAGCAGAGGCGAGCCGATGCTCCAGATGACGCTGCTCGGCGAGGCGGTCGAGCACGCGCCCGTCGGCGTCTTCGTCTTCGACGAGCAGGGCCGGTACGTCGCGGCGAACGCCTATGCCTGCGAGCAGCTCGGTTACACGCGCGACGAGCTCCTCGAGCTCCGGATCGGGGAGCTCGCCGTCTCCAAGCCGGAGGCGCTGCAGGAGTACGAGCGGGTCGTGAAGGGCGAGGACACGGACGGCGTCACGCAGGCGCGCCGCAAGGACGGAAGCGTGGTCGAGCTGCGCTTCCGGGCCCGCGAGACGACGATCGCGGGCATGACCTTCTACATCGGGATCGCCTGGGCCGAAGACGCGGCGAGCTGACCGCAGGCCGCCGCGATGTCGCGGCCGCGGGTGAGCCGCACCGTCGCCGGTAGGCCGTGGTCGACGAGCGCGCGCCGGAACGCGGCGATCGCCTTGCGCGTCGAGCCGTCGTACATCCCGGTCGGGTTGTACGGAATCAGGTTCACCTTGAAGAAGCGGGGATTCAGGAGCTTCACCAGCTCTCCGGCCTGCTCGTAGCGGTCGTTCACGCCGGCGAGCATCACGTACTCGACGAAGACCTTGCGTCGACGCAGGGCGAAGTACCTTGTGCACTCGTGCACGATCTCGGCGAGCGGGTAGCGATCGTTCACCGGCATGAGCTCGCTGCGAAGCGCGTCGTTCGGCGCGTGGAGCGAGAGCGCGAGCCGGATCGGCTCCTCGACCTCGTCCACGAACCGCCGGAGCCCCGGCAGCCAGCCGACCGTCGAGATCGTCGTACGGCGGTGGGTGATGCCGAGCTCCGGGAGTCGGCGCGCGGCTGCGACGACGGC
>VAYE01000293.1 GCA_005883235.1 Actinomycetota bacterium | reverse complement strand
GACGACCGCGTTGCGATCGACGCCCCTGATGGTGAGGTTGGGCTTGTCCTTCGGGACGACCACGCCGCCGGCGTAGGTGCCGCGGTCGAGAAGGATCGTGTCGCCGGGTGCGGCCGCGTCCACGGCTACCTGCACCGTGGGTGCGTCCTGCGGCACGCGGATGACGGTCGCCGGTGCGGCGGAGGCCGTCGGCACGAAGCCGACGAGCAGCGAGCTAACGAGGAGCTTCTTCCAGGACGTTCGGCCCATGCTTGTCCTCGAAGCGATCGAGTACACGAGAGTCGACGAGCCGTCGCTTCGCCTCTTGCGCGTCCTCGAGCGACGGGAACTCGAGAAAGATGAAGACGTGGTTCGGGTCGTCCGCGTCGCGGAAGACCCGTTGAACCTTCGCCTTCTCCCGCGCCCGCGGCTTGTCCTGGTCGAACATCGGCCTCCAGGCGTCGTAGTCGCCGACGTGGATCCGGGTCATGATGAAAGCCTGCACTGATTCTCCTCTCCGCTCGCGAGGTCGCGACCCTACTAAGGATGGACAGCCGCTCAGTCCATCCGCTGAGGTTTGCCCGTGTCCTCTGGTTCGAGATGCGCGGAATCGGCCTCTCCGACCGCGTGGCCGAGGAGGCCGTCGCGGCCGAGGAGTGGATGGAGGACGTCGGTGATGGAGGCGGCGGGCTCCGAGCGGGCGACGCTGCTCGCCCACGGCCGCGCCGCGCAGATGGCCCTCCTGTTCGCGGCGACCCATCCCGAGCGTGTCGACTCGCTCGTGCTGCTCAACGGGTTCGCCCGACTGTCGCGGGCCGACGACTACCCCGTCGGGATGCCGGCGGCGGTCCAGGCATCCGTGCTCGAAGGGGATCGAAGAGCACTGGGGAACCGAGCGATGGCGACGCTGCTGGGACCGTCGCTCGCCTCGCGCCCTGGCGTCCGCGACTGGTACGGGCGGGTGGAGCGCGACGCAGCGGGCCCGGGGACCTTCCCGACCGGGATCTCCTCGGCGCGATCGAGGAGTTCGTCACCGGGTCGCGCTCGGCCGACGAGGACGCAGACCGCAATGGGCGCTCTACGCGGCTAGCCGCTGAAGCGTTTGCCTACCGGCGTCTTCGTGCGTAGATCCAGGCGCCGATCACAGCAGCGGGCACGAGCGCCAGCACGGCAATGATCACGGCCTCGGCGATGCTCCCGTAGGCGATGGCGATCCCGAGCGCTGCGAGGAGAAGACCGAGGGTCACAAGCCGGAACCACGGAACCGGCAGGGGCGCCTCAACCTCCTCATGTGCGTCGAGCGTCTCGGGCCGCCACAGCCGCACGTACTTCCCCCGTCCGACGGTTATTCCGATCAGAACTGGTTGAGCGGTGTTCGGTGCGCAGCGAAGATCAACCGTTTCTCCGGGAGCAACGTCGATGCTGATCGCCGGCGACCGCCCCCAGTCGATCGCCATCTGTACCGAGTGCGCTCCTGGGGCCACCGGCAGATCGAGCGTCTGCGCGGGCCGTATCTTCGCGACCACCTGCGAATCGACGACGATTGAGTAGGCACGCAGCCGGTCCCGCCTGCCTCGCGGTGCTCGCGTCAGGCGGATATTCCCGAGCACTCGCTACTGGTGGCGCCGCGCGCGGGGCAGAAATGAAAGGTTCTCTTCTCGCCCTCGTCCGAGGTTCGGATGTAGTCGGTGTAACGACCGACGCGGCGCACTTGGTCGGATGTGAACCGTGCTTGGATCCCGAAGGCGCTTCCCGTGCGTCGTTGGCAGGCAAGGCAGTGGCACATGGAGATCCGGATCGGGTCTCCCTCCGCTGCCAGACGAAGTTGCCCACAGCTACAGGCGGCATCTCGGGTAGGCACGTCGCTAGTAGGCAGCTTCGAGAAGCCCCTTCAACTTGGCGGTTATCGCTGCGCGAAGCTCGCCGTAAGCCTGGTTGTTGTAGGCCACGGCTGGGTCATTACGTTCCTCCTTCGAGTACCGCCAAACGGGTCCGCCGATCCGGTCCTTCGGCTCCCATTCGTACCGGGCGTGCACATGACCGTGGAGGACGTTCAGAGAGTTGCCGAGCACCTCGTAGTTGATACGTCGCAGGCCGTTGTCGCGACACGCCGCCTGCACAGCCTCGCCAATCAGCGAGAGGTCGAAGAGGAAGACTCTCCGCCGCTCCCAATCGAGGTCGGTCAAATGGTTCACGGACTCGTCGTCGCAAAGCAACAGCGAGTAACCCGGAAGGTGCTGAGTATCCCCAATTACCGCGAAGCCACTGGGCATCCGCGCCATCACCATCGGATTCTCGCCGCGGAGGGCAGCGGCGACGGATGGATCGTCTCCGTCCACCTGCCGAAGCTAACACCTTGACATCGAGCGTCCCCACCCGAGGACGCGCAGAGACAGAACGACCCTCTATGCTCACGCTGTGCAGCAGCCGGGCACGCGCGCCACTACCCAGACGAAGTTCCTCCTCG
>VAYE01000292.1 GCA_005883235.1 Actinomycetota bacterium | reverse complement strand
CACCATCAGGCCGAGGTCGGCGACGTGGTAGCTCGCCGGATGCTGGTCGCGGGCGAGCGAGAGGCGGCCGACGATGCGACCCCCGTCCTCGGCGACGAAGACGGCGGCGTGCGGATACCGGCGGAGCGCGCGCAGGTAGCGGCGCTCGTCGCCGACGCCCCGCCAGCCGTTCGCGGTGATGAGCCAGCCCTCCGGCTCGTTGCCGACCTCCGTCCCGAGCTCGACGAGCCCGGGCGCGTCCGCAGGCTCGGCCTTGCGGACCCGAGCCGTCACGCCTCCACCACCACGCCGTGGCCGCCGCGCCGAGGATCGCCGGCGGCGGCGAGCGTCCCGTCCTCCCGCACCTCGACCGCCGCGGCGCCGCCGAAGTACAGGTTCCGGCGCCGCCAGCGCGTCACCTCGTAGCCCATCGCCTCGAGGCGGTCGACCTCGGCCGGGTCGCTGCCGCCCTCGCAGTGGACGTGCGGCTCCTCGAGGTGCATGCGCGGCCGGTCGATCGCCTCCCCCACGTCGAGCCCGTGGCCGACGACGTTATTCACGATCTGGAGGATCGCGCCGCGCAGCCGCACCGAGCCGGCGCTGCCGACGACGAGGCGCGGGAGCCCGCCCCGGAGCACCATGGACGGCGCCATCATGCTCGTCAGGCGCATGCCCGGACGGGCGCTCGCCGCGACGAGGTCGTACTCGCCGAGCATGTTGTTCAGGTGCACGCCCGTTCCGGGCACGATCACCCCCGACCCGGAGCCTGTGGACGCCGTCATCGAGGCAGCATTGCCGCGTGCGTCGACGACGGAGATCTGCGTCGTGCCGGGCGCGCCGACGGGCTCGGCGAGGCCTTCGAGCCGCGCGCGGACGCGCGCGAGGCCCTGCTCCACCTCGCCGTCGGCGAGGAGCCGGCGCGCGAGCCCGCCGCGGTAGAGGCCGCTCGTGAAGCCGGCAGCGCGTGTCCGCGTCTGCTCGCGCATGACCTCGGCGAGGGTCGCGATCTCTTCGGCGCTCCCGAGCGACGCTTCGAGCGTGAGCCGGTCGAGCAGGCGCAGGCCGTAGGCGATCAGGACGCCGCCGGACGAGGGCGGCGGGTTGGAGAGGAACTCGTGCTCCTTGAACGCGGCGCGGACGGGACGGCGCCAGATGACGCGGTACTCGGCGAGGTCGCGCTCGTCGATGTCGCCGCCGTGCTCGCGGACGTGGGCGGCGATCGCACGGCCGAGCTCGCCGTCGTAGAGCTCGCGGGCGCCGTGGTCTGCGAGCCGCTCCAGCGTCCGCGCGAGGTCGGGCATCGCGACCCGGTCGCCCGCGACGAGGCGCTCGCCGTCGCGCTCGTACATGCGGCGGCCCTCCTCGGTGTGGCGCAGGATGACGTCGAGGATCGCGTGCAGGTAGGCCTGCGGGCGTGTCAGCTCGATGCCCTCGCGCGCGAGCTCGACCGCCGGCGCGACGAGCTCCGGCCACGGCAGCGTTCCGTACGCGCGGTGCGCGGCCTCGAGGCCGGCGGCCGTTCCGGGCACGGCCGTCGAGGGCGCGCCGATGTGGAAGACCTGTGACGTCTCGCGGTCGAAGTCGACGTCGACCTCCTCCATCTCAGCCCGCTCGTGCGGCGGGAGGCCGCGGCCGGGGACCGCGACGAAGAAGTCGAGCAGCCGCGCGCCGCGGTCGTGGGCGCGATGGACGAGCATGAAGCCGCCGCCGCCCGGGCCGGTGAGCGTGCTCTCGGCGACCCAGGAGGCGAACCCCGCCGCGACGCAGGCGTCGACGGCGTTCCCGCCGGCGGCAAGGACGCGCGCGCCGGTCTCGGCGGTGACCTGGTGGCCGGCGGCGATCGCGCCTCTCATTAACCCAAGCGTAACGCCGCATCCGCGCGCAACTTTCGGCCGTTGCAGCTTCAATGAGACGCGTGGGGCTTTCGT
>VAYE01000300.1 GCA_005883235.1 Actinomycetota bacterium | reverse complement strand
CGGCTTGCCGAGATCGTCGGCGCTCCGCCGTTCACCCTCGTGCTCGGGAAGAAGCGCGCAATCGCCATGCGCTTCGAGGCGTTGCGCGACTTCGCCCTCGAGCTCGCCAAGGAAGGCATGCAGGTCAGCCGCTTCAAGGGCCTCGGCGAGATGAACGCCGACGAGCTCCGCGAGACGACGATGGACCCGGCAAACCGGATGCTCATCCGTGTCGACGTGGAAGACGAGAGCGCGGCCGACCGGATCTTCTCGACGCTGATGGGCGACCAGGTCGAGCCGCGGCGCGACTTCATCGTGGCCAACGCCAAGGACGTGCGCTTCCTAGATGTCTAGCGTCGAGCCGCTCGGCCCCGGCCGGATCGAGCCGCGCGAGCTGGAGCAGGAGATGCGCTCCAGCTTCCTCGACTACGCGATGTCGGTCATCGTCAGTCGCGCGCTCCCGGACGTGCGCGACGGCCTCAAGCCCGTGCACCGGCGCGTCTTGTACGGGATGCACGAGGCCGGGATGCAGCCCAACCGGCCGTACAAGAAGTGCGCGCGCATCGTCGGCGACGTGATGGGCTCGTACCACCCGCACGGCGACGCGGCCATCTACGACACGCTCGTCCGCATGGCGCAGTCGTTCTCGCTCCGCTACCCGCTCGTCGACGGCCAGGGCAACTTCGGGAACCTCGACGACGACCCGCCGGCGGCGATGCGCTACACCGAGTGCCGGCTGACGCGGCTCGCCACCGAGATGCTGCGGGACATCGACGCCGACACGGTCGACTTCGTCCCGAACTACGACGAGTCGAGACGCGAGCCCTCGGTCCTTCCCGCGCGCTTCCCGAACCTGCTGGTGAACGGCTCGTCCGGGATCGCGGTCGGGATGGCGACGAACATCCCGCCGCACAACCTCGGCGAGGTGATCGACGCTCTCGTGGCGATGATCGACGAGCCGCTGATCGACGTCGACCGGCTCATGCGCCACGTCAAGGGGCCCGACTTCCCGACGGGCGCGATCGTGGTCGGCCGCTCGGGGATCCGTGACGCCTACCGCTCCGGCCGCGGCCGCGTCGTCATGCGCGCCCGCGCCCACATCGAGGAGCTCCGGGGCGGCAAGACGGCGGTCGTCGTCACCGAGCTGCCCTACGGCGTGAAGAAGGGCGGCGACTCCGGGGTGATCAAGAAGATCGCCGACCTCGTCAACGACAAGGTCCTGACGGAGGTGTCCGACCTCGCGGACTACTCCGACAAGTCGGGGATGCGGATCCAGATCGAGCTCAAGCGCGACGCGGTGCCGCAGGTCGCGCTGAACAAGCTCTTCAAGCACACGCCGCTCCAGACGACCTTCGGCTACAACGCCGTCGCGCTCGTCGACGGCGTGCCGCGCACCCTCGGCCTGCGCCCGCTCCTCCAGCACTACCTCGACTACCAGCGCGAGGTCGTCACCCGCCGGCTCAAGTACGAGCTGCGGAAGGCGGAGGAGCGCGCACACGTCCTGCAGGGCTACCTCGTCGCGCTCGACAACCTCGACGCTGTCATCGAGCTGATCCGGGGCGCCGAGGACGCCGACGAGGCGCGCGATGGCCTCATGTCCCGCTTCGACCTGTCCGAGATCCAGGCGCAGGCCATCCTCGACCTCCGGCTCGCCCGCCTCACCGGACTCGCGCGCAAGGAGATCGAGCAGGAGTTCGGCGACCTCCAGGAGCGGATCGCGGAGCTGCGGGCGACCCTTGGCGAGGAGGCGCGGATCGATGCGCTCATCCGCGAGGAGCTGCTCGAGCTCAAGTCGATCTACGGGCGGAGCGACGACCGGCGAACGGAGATCGTGGCCGCCGAGGAGGAGCTCGAGCTCGAGGACCTGATCGCGGAAGAGGACATGGTGATCGCGATCACGCGCTCGAACTACATCAAGCGCCTACCCGTCACCGCCTACCGCGAGCAACGCCGTGGCGGCATCGGCGTGATGGGCATGGACTTGAAGGAGGACGACTACATCGAGCACCTCTTCGTCGCCTCCACCCACGACTACATCCTCTTCTTTACCTCGGTCGGGAAGGTCTACCGGCTGAAGGTGCACGAGCTGCCGCTCGGCTCGCGGCAGTCGAAGGGCCGGGCGATCCAGAACCTGCTGCCGCTCCGGCAGGACGAGCAGATTCGGGCGGTCGTCCAGACGCGCGACTTCAAGGACGCCGAGTACCTCGTCTTCGGGACGAAGAAGGGCGTGGTCAAGAAGACGAAGTTCATAGACTACAACACGCCGCTCAAGGCCGACGGGATCATCGCGATCAAGCTCCGTGACGACGACGAGCTCGTCGGCGTCCGCCACTCGTCGGGCGACAACGACGTCCTCATGATCTCCCGCAAGGGCCAGG
>VAYE01000299.1 GCA_005883235.1 Actinomycetota bacterium | reverse complement strand
ACGCCCCCGCGGATCAATGCCAGCAGCTCTTCGCCGGCGAGCTCGAGTGCCCCGCGCGTTCCGGCGGCCTCGAAGAAGCGGAGCGCACCGTCAATTGGTGGGGCCGCTGCCGGCGGCGACTCGGAAAAGAGCGTGCGTTCGAGGTGCGCGAGCGCCGGAGCGGCGACCTCGTCGAACGCCGCCGGCAGCTCCTCGATGCGACCGTCGGCGAGCCCGGCGAGGTCGTCCATCGTGCGCGACAGCGACGCGAAGGCCGGCCGGCCCGGCTCGTACGGGATGGACACGGTGACCTCGGTGCGCCCGGCGAGCGCCTGCAGCAGCGCCCATTCCGCACCGGTCAGATCCTCGAAGCCGTACGCGAACACGGGCTCGCCGTTCCACCCGTCGAGCTCGTCGGCGACCCGCTCGGCGGCGTGCCGCCGGAGCAGGTCGCGATCCCAGAGCCCGAGCCGGTCGAGCTCACCGCGGTAGGCGGCGTAGAGCGCTGCGAGCTCGCCGTCGAGATCGTTCGGGTCGAGTAGGCCCGCTTCGAGCTCGGCGACTGTCGCAAGCAGCGCGTCGGCGAAGCCGCCGAAGCGCGCCGAGCGGCCGAGACCGTTCAGCGAGCGGCCGGCCAGAGCACGGCGGATGATCAGCGCACGCTGCGCCTCGCCGGCGACGGGCCGCGCGTCGCCCCCACGCCGGGCGATGCGAGTGAACAGGTCGTCGAACGTGCCGATCGAGCCCGCCAGCAGCGCGGGCTGCAGCTCGAGCAACTGGCGCTCGACCTGCTCGACGTCCGACCGGTTCGGCACGATCAGGTACGGCTCGTCGGAGAGAGCCTCTAGATACCGGCGCAGCAGGAGCGCCACCTTCCCGGCATTCGCCGGGCCGGTGATCAGTTTCAGACCCAACTGACCCATGCTACTTCGGGGTCAGGACGACGCTCTGCGCCCGGCCGCTACGTGCGGGAAACGCTTACGCGGCGGCGGACTTCGGGCGACGCCCGCGGTCGCAGACCAACCTCGTAACACGTGCCACTGATTTCCTCCTCGAATAGGCGATCCTATGCGCCGAGCTTACCGTAAAGCGGAAGGAAACTATGCGGCCGCGCGTGCCTGTCGAATTTTCCAAGAACGAAGCAGGCTCAAGAGGCCCTGTTCTTCCGGATCGAGGCCGACGTCGCGCGCTCCTACCACGCGCAAATGTCGCGGCCGGAAATCTTCGATCGTTCTCCCGTCGAGATACTGCTCGATGACGGCAGGGCTAACGTAAGAGCTGCGTGCAACGGCCGGTGTATTCCCGAGCTCCCGCCCGACGCGTCGCATCACCGCCGGAATCACGCGCTTGGCCTCGGTCTCGCTCGCCGGCGGGCCGTGCTCCGCGAGCGCGATCGCCGCCACGAGCGTTCCGCCCCACGTGCGGAAGTCCTTCGCGGTGAACTCGTCGCCGAGATGGCCGCGGACGTAGTCGTTGAGCCGTGCGCCCGTCAGGCTGCAGAGGCTCTGCTCCCACTCGTAGCGGAACAGGCGCCGGCCGCCGGGGAGCGCAAGCAGCTCACGAATTGCGCCCGCGAGCTCTTCGTCGACCAGTGTCGTGCGCACGACTGCGCGGTGCTTGGTGTGGAAGTGGAAGGAAATGCGGTGGCCGCGGACGCGCACGTGGCCCTTGTGGAGGGTGGTGATTCCATACGTCTTCGATTCGCGCACGTAGCGTTCCGAGCCGACACGGAACCAACCGCGGTTGATCAGGCGCGTCGCGATCGCTGATACGTGCAGGCGATCGAGCGTGTCGTGGTCCATGTCCTCCGCCATCGCCGCGCGGAGGTCGGGCAAACGCTCGGCGAACCGGATCAGTCGATCGAACTTCGCCTGATCCTGCTGGGCGCGAAAGTCGGCGTGATACAGGTACTGCCGTCGCCCCGCCGCATCGACGCCGGTCGCCTGCAGCTTGGCGCCCGCATTCGGTGAGATCCACACGTCTTTCCAGGCCGGCGGAATCACGAGCGCGCGAATGCGCTCCAGCTGCTCCTCGTCGGTGATCGGGGTTCCGCGCGCGTCGACGTAGCGGAAATGTCCGCTGCGTCCGACGCGTCTCCAGCCCCCCTTCCTCGGCATGCTCCCCGCTAGTGTCCGCGGAGGTGGACGCCAAAACGATCGTCGTGCTGGAAGGGGACGAAACCGGCCAGGAGCTGCTCGAGGAGGCCCTGCGTGTGCTCGCCCCGGAGATCCTCGGCCTCGAGCTCGAGTTCCCGCGCTTCGACCTCTCGGTCGACTCGCGCCGCGCGACGAAGAACGGCGTCGTCTACGAGGCCGCGCGCGCAATTCGCGAGCACGGCCTCGGCCTGAAGGCGGCGACGATCACCCCGGAGGGCCGTGACGACGTCGGCTCGCCGAACCGCATCCTGCGCGAGGAGATCGGCGGGCGCGTGATCGTGCGCACCGGCCGCCGCATCCCGGGTGTGATCCCGCTCGGCGGCGTGCACGCGCCGATCTCGATCGTGCGCATGGCGGTCGGAGACGCGTACGGCGCGAAGGAATGGCGCGAGGGCAAGGGCGACGAGGAGGTCGCGTTCCGGACGGAGCGGATCGAGCGGCGCATCTGCCGCGCGGTCGCGGAGTTCTCGTTCCGGCAGGCGGAGCAGACCGCCGCGAAGGTCTTCGGCGGGCCGAAGTTCACGGTCAGCCCGACGTACGAGGGCATGTTGAAGGAGGAAATGGACGCCGCGGCGGAGCGGCATCCCGACGTGCCCTACGAGCCGCAGATGATCGATGCGACCTTCGCGCTGCTGATCGCGTAGACGGGTGATCCGCTCGTCATCCCGGCGCTCAATCGCGACGGCGACATCCTCTCCGACCTGGTGCTGCCGCTGTTCGGCTCGATCGCAGGGTCGGAGTCGCTGCTCGTCGCGTTCGACGAGGACTATGAGACGCGCGCGCTGATGGCCGAGGCGGCGCACGGCACTGCGCCGTCGCTGCGCGGCAAGAACGTCGCGAATCCGATGGCGATGATCCTCGCGGGCGCGGCGCTGCTGGTCAACGGCGTCGGCGACGAGGCGCGTCAGGCCGGGCGCGCGATTCGCGAAGCATGTCTCGAGGCGGTCGCGCAGGGGGTACGCACGGCGGATCTCGGCGGCCACGCCGGCACCGCCGAGTTCACCGACGACGTGATCCGCCGCGTGAAGTCCAAGCTCGAGGTCTGGGCCGCTATCTAACCCACGGCCGCGTCGGCGAACGCGCCGGCGCTCCACGCCTGTAGGAATGCGGAAGCGATCGTCGGATCGAACTGCGTCCCGGCGCACCGTTCGATCTCGGCCAGCGCATGGAAGGTGGGCAGTGCCCGACGGTAGGGGCGCGTCGACGTCATCGCGTCGAACGCGTCGACGACGGCGAGGAGGCGTGCGCCCTCGGGAACGTCGGTCCCGATGCGGCTGGCCGGGTAGCCGCTCCCGTCCCAGCGCTC
>VAYE01000298.1 GCA_005883235.1 Actinomycetota bacterium | reverse complement strand
CGGGTCACCCACGTGAAGCGACTCGACGGCGGGGACGAGCGCTTCGAGGAGCTTGTCGTACACCTTCGGACCCGCGACGACGCGGGAGGCAGCGGTGCAGTCCTGGCCGGAGTTCCAGTAGCCGGCGATCTTGATCCCCTCGGCGACCGCGGCGGGATCGGCGTCGTCGAAGACGACGACCGGCGCCTTGCCGCCGAGCTCCAGGTGGACGCGCTTCAGGTTGTCGGCGGCGGCGCGCGCGATCGCCTTCCCCGTCTCCACGTCGCCGGTGAGCGAGACCATCCGGACGTCCGCGTGCTTCACGAGCGCCTCGCCCGCAGGTACGCCGTCGCCCGTGATCACGTTGAGCACGCCCGGCGGCAGGATCTCGGCCGCGAGCTCGGCGAAGCGAAGCGTCGTCAGCGGCGTCTGCTCGGAGGGCTTGAGCACCTGCACGTTGCCGGCCGCCAGGGCCGGCGCGAGCTTCCAGACCGCCATCATGAGCGGGTAGTTCCAGGGCGCGATCCCCGCGACGATCCCGATCGGCTCGCGGCGGAGCATCGAGGTGTAGCCGCGCATGTACTCGCCGGCCGCCTTGCCCTCGAGCACGCGCGCCGCGCCCGCGAAGAAGCGGATGTTGTCGGAGCACACCGGCAGCTCGTCCTTCGCGTACGAGAGCGGCTTGCCGACGTTCGTCGACTCGAGCTTCGCGAGCTCGTCCGCGTTCTCGTCGATTGCGTCGGCGAGCTCGAGCAGGAGCTCGGAGCGCTCGCCCGGCGTCGTCTCCAGCCACTCGGGTAGCGCCTTCTTCGCCACCTCGACCGCGCGGTCGACGTCCTTCGCCGAGGAGCGCGGCACCTCGGCGATCGTCTCGCCGGTCGCGGGGTTCAGCACCTCCATCGTCTCGCCGTCGAGCGACTCGACCCACTCGCCGCCGACGAGGTTCTTGTGGCGGGACACTGTGACGCTCATTGGTCCTCCCTCCGTTCGTCCGTTTCGAGCCTACACCGCCCTGGTCCCTCGCCGGAGCACGCCCGTGTCGCGCGTCAGCCGCTGCGAGATCATCACGGGGACGAGCGTGAGCAGGATCACGACGAAGGCGACGACGTTGACGATCGGGAATTGCTGGCCCTGGCGCAGGTTGTCGAGGATGAAGATCGGCAGCGTGATCTGGGCGCCCGCCGTGAACGTCGTGACGATGATCTCGTCGAACGAGAGCGCGAAGGCCAGCAGCCCGCCGGCGACGAGCGCGGTCGCCAGCACAGGCCAGACGACGAACCGAAACGTCTGCCAGCCGTCGGCGCCGAGATCCATCGAGGCCTCGACGAGGGACGCGGAGGTCCGCCGCAGCCGCGCGAGCACGTTGTTGTAGACGACGACGACGCAGAAGGTGGCGTGGCCGATCACGATCGTCCAGATCGAGAACGGAACCTTCGCGAAGACGTAGAAGGAGTTGAGCGCCATCCCGGTGATGATCCCCGGGAGCGCGATCGGCAGCAGCAGCAGGAACGACACGGACTCGCGGCCGAAGAAGCGGAAGCGATGGATCGCGAACGCCGCCATCGAGCCGAGGACGAGCGCGACCGAGGTCGCGATGAGCCCCACCTTCAGGGACAGCACGAGGGACGACCGCACGTCCGGGTTGTGCCAGGCGACCGAGAACCAGTGCGTCGTCCAGCCGGGGATCGGCCAGCTCTGGATGTTCGAGGCGTTG
>VAYE01000286.1 GCA_005883235.1 Actinomycetota bacterium | reverse complement strand
CCGTCGAGAACATCGTCTGCCGGAGCCGCGTGAAGCTCCTCGCGTTCGCGAGCGCGAGCTTCGCCTGGTGCGACAGGCCGGACAGGAGCCGCAGCTTCTGCGCCGAGAAGCCCTCCTCGCCGTCGGGCGCGTTCACGACGAGGCAGCCCCAGCGCTCCTCGACCCGGAACGGGGCGAACGCGAACGCCGAGCTCGTGAGGTCGGCGGGCACGCCGTCGAGGGCCGAGAGCTCCTCCGCGCTCAGCACGAGCACCTCGCCGGCGAGCAGCTTCTCCGTCACCGAGGCGCCGACCCGCACCTCGCGCACACGGTTCTCGGTCTCGGGCTCGTAGCCGTGGAAGGCGAGGGCGCGGAGCTCCGACTGCGGGGCCTCCTGGAGCCAGATCGACGCGCGCGGCGCGTCGAGGATCGCGGCGGCGCGCCGGACCACGAGGTCGAGCACGTCGTCGAGCTCGTCCGCGGTCGCGACCTCGCGGCTGAAGGCGAGGAGCGCGTTCGCGACCTCGAGCTGCTCCTTCGCATTGGCGGCCTCGCGCCGCGCCGTCTCGTACAGGCGCGCGTTCTCGACCGCGACCGAGGCGTGGCCCGCCAGCACCTCGAGCACTCGCACGTCGTCGTCGGGGAACTGGTCGGCGCCGAGCTTCGACACGACGACCACGCCGGTCACGTGCGCGCCGTAGTGGAGCGGCACGGCCAGGAGGGACTCGTCCACGACGTCGGTGCCGGGGACGACCTCCGCGTACTCGCACTCGCGCGCGTTCCGGACGAGGATCGTCCGGCCGTTCTTCGCCGCCGTGCCCGTCACGCCGAAGCCGAGTCGGCAGGAGAGGTTCTCGAGCCCGCGGCGGCAGTCCTCGCAGCCGTCGCCGCGGAAGCCGATCGGGCGCAGCTCCTCGCCTTCGAGGACGTAGACGCGGCAGTTGTGATAGTCGATCAGCTTCCGGAGCTCGTCGGTCACCGCGGAGCCGATCTCGCTCAGCTCGTTCAGGCGGTTGAGCTGGCCGCCGAGGCGCTGGAGCATCTTGAGGTGGGCGATCGAGCGCAGGTCGCGCTCCGCGACGCCGTCGCCCTCCGGCCGCTCGACGTCGTCGTCGCTGAAGACGAGGCTGCCGCGGCCGCCGCGCGCCTTGATCGTCATCATCGCGGCCTCGGCGGAGGCGATCAGCTCGCGCGGGTTCATGCCGTGCTCGGGCGCCGAGGCGAGGCCGGCCGAGATCGAGAGCGGGCCCACGGGCGTGAACGGCTCGCGCGCGAGCCGCTTGTGGATGCGGTCGAGCGCCTGGAGCGCGGCCGCCGAGTCGCAGCTCGGCATGACGACGCCGAACTCCTCGCCGCCGACGCGGCAGACGACGTCCGAGAGGCGGAGCTCGGCCCGGAGGAGGTCGGCGAAGGTGACGAGCACCTCGTCGCCCGTGCCGTGGCCGTGGACGTCGTTCACGCGCTTGAAC
>VAYE01000285.1 GCA_005883235.1 Actinomycetota bacterium | reverse complement strand
GACCCGTTCGCGCTCTTCGTCCGAGGCGCGGAAGGCGCTCATCCCGCTCGCAGTATGCGGCGCTCCGGCGATGTGGTAAGCATCTTCCGTGACGGCGATCGCAGCCGAGCGCCCGAGGGAGCGACGCACGTTCCGGCTGCGAGACGCGACCTGGCGCGTGGTGCTCTTCGTCCTCGTGCTCGCGGCGCTCTGGGGTCTCTGGGAGGGCTACCGCTGGCTCTGGATGCGCGAGCACTGGACGTGGCCGTTCGTCGTCGACGACACCTCGATGCCGCACATCCACGACTTCCTGCGCGCCCTCTTCCAGGTGACGCATCCGGGCGGGCCGCTGCTCATCAGCGTGCTCCTCAAGGCGGCGGCGTTCACCTCGCGGGAGGCCGCGGTCGGGTTCGCGATGGGTGCCGCCGGCGGCTTCGCGCTCGGCGTGCTGCTCGCTCACTTCCGCGTGCTCCAGCGCGGCCTGCTCCCGTACGTCGTCGCCTCGCAGACCGTCCCGATCCTCGTCATCGCGCCGATGGTCGTGGTCTACCTCGGCAGTCGCGGAGTCCCGGGCTGGTTCTCGGTCTCGGTGATCGCCGCCTACCTGACGTTCTTCCCGGTCACGATCAACACGATCCGCGGGCTCCAGTCGGCCGACCGGCGCGCGCTCGAGCTGATGCGCTCCTACGCGGCCGGCGGCTGGCGCGTGCTCTGGAAGCTCCGCTTCCCGACCGCCCTTCCGTACATCTTCGCGGCGCTCAAGGTCTCGGCCACGGCGAGCATCGTGGGCGCCGTCATCGGCGAGCTCCCGTCGTCGATCCAGGACGGCCTCGGCGGCCAGATCCTCAACTACAGCCAGTACTACTCGATCCAGCCCCGCGGCCTCTGGGCGACCAACGTGATCGCGGCGCTGCTCGGGATCGCCTTCTTCCTCCTCGTCCTGATCGCCGAGAAGCTCGTCGTCCGCCGCGCGCCGGAGAACGTCGCGTGAGCGTCGTCGAGGTCAAGGGCCTCACGAAGCAGTTCGGCCGCGGCGGCACCACCGCGCTCCAGGGGATCGACCTCGCGATCGAGGAGCGCGAGTTCGTGTCGCTGATCGTCTTCCAGGATCCCGTTCTCTACGACTGGCGGACGGTGGCGAAGAACATTGCGCTCCCGCTCGAGATCGCACGCTGGAACCGCCGCCGCCGCGCCGAGCGGGTGCAGGCGATGCTCGAGCTCGTTGAGCTCCACGGCTTCGGCGACCACCACCCCTGGCAGCTCTCGGGCGGGATGCAGCAGCGCGTCTCGATCGCGCGGGCCCTCTCCTTCGATCCCGCGCTGCTGCTGATGGACGAGCCGTTCGGCGCCCTCGACGAGATGACGCGTGAGCGGCTGAACATGGAGCTCCTGCGGATCTGGGAGGCGAGCGGCTCGACGATCGTCTTCGTCACGCACTCGATCGCCGAGGCGGTCTTCCTCTCGACGCGCGTCGTCGTCATGTCGGCGCGGCCCGGGCGCATCTCCGACCTCGTCCCGATCGACCTGCCGCAGCCGCGCACAGGCGCGACACGCGAGGACCCGCGCTTCTTCGAGCTCGTCACGCGCGTCCGCGAGGCGCTGCACATGGGCGCCGACCTCGAGCGCGGCTCGCCCTCGCCGGCGGAGGCGACCGCATGAGCGTCCCCGCGCCCGCCGTGGTCCAGCCGCTACCGCGCCACGGCATGGCGCGGCTCGTCGGCCGGCGCCTGCGGGACTGGCTGCCGGCGGCCGCCTTCCTCGTGCTCGTGATCGGCGCTTGGGAGGGCCTCATCCGCTGGCGCCACGTGCAGCAGTTCCTGCTCCCGAAGCCGTCGTCGATCGTGACCGCGTTCTGGGACGACCGCTCCGAGCTCCTGCACGCGGGCTGGTTCACCTTCCAGGAGGCGCTCGGCGGGTTCGCGCTCGGCTCGAGCCTCGCGATCCTCCTCGCGCTCGTCCTCGCGCGCTACCGCTTCCTCGGCACCGCGCTCATGCCGTACGCGATCGCGGCGAACGCGATCCCGATCATCGCCTTCGCGCCGATCACGAACCAGTGGTTCGCGGGCGGGATCACGAAGAGCTCGAAGATCGTGATCGCAGCCGTGCTCTGCTTCTTCCCGGTGCTCGTGAACACGCTGCGCGGTCTGACCTCGGTGAACCCGCGCGCGCTCGAGCTGATGGAGTCGTACGCGGCCGGCCAGGTGCAGATCTTCCGCCGCGTCCGGATTCCCAACGCCTTGCCGTTCGTCTTCAGCGGGCTCAAGGTCGCGGCCGTGCTCTCGATGATCGGCGCCGTCGTCGGCGAGTACTTCGGCGGAGCGTTCAACGCGCTCGGCGTGCTGATCCTCGACCGCGCGCGCACGTTCCAGTTCACGTCCGCGTGGGCCGGCGTCTTCCTCGCCTGCCTCTTCGGGATCGCGCTCTACGTCGCGGTTGCGATCCTCGAGCGGCTGACCCTGCGCTGGGCCCCATCGACAACCGAGTGAGAGCGGTTCATGATTGGCCGTCGTCCGATCAGAAAGGGGAGTGGATGAAGCACCGTCGGTACTGGGTCGGGGGGATTGCGGCGCTCCTGGTCGCCGCCGCCGCGTCGTTCGCGGTCGCCGCGGCCGGAAGCTCGAAGCACGCGCGGAGCACGAAGCTCACGAAGGTCACCCTCCAGCTGAAGTGGGTGACGCAGGCGCAGTTCGCCGGCTACTACGCGGCGAAGGCGAAGGGCTACTACCAGCAGTCCGGCCTGGACGTGAACATCAAGGTCGGCGGCCCGGACATCATCCCCGAGACCGTCGTCGCGGGCGGCGCCGCGCAGTTCGGCCTCGACTGGGTCTCGAACCTGCTCGCCGCGCGCGATTCCGGCACGAAGCTCGTCGACATCGCCCAGGTCTTCCAGCGCTCCGGAATGACGGAGGTCACCTGGAAGGACACCGGTCTGAACACGATCGCGAAGCTCCGCGGCAAGAAGGTCGGGAACTGGCTCGGCGGCAACCAGTGGGAGCTCTTCGCCGCGTTGGCCAGGGCCGGCATGGACCCGATCCA
>VAYE01000284.1 GCA_005883235.1 Actinomycetota bacterium | reverse complement strand
TGTTCGCTGGATTGAGGGCCGTGACGTCCAGGTAGGCCTGCTGCACGAGCTTGCCGCCTTCCGGCTCGAGCTCGTCGCCGGTCCGCCAGAGCTGCTCCATGTTGAATGCGATCTCGAAGTACGCGATCTCGAACCGGGGATCGAGCTCGACTGCCCGCCGCAGGAGCCGGATCTTGCGCTGCAGACGGGGCTCGACGCTGCCCGAGACGAAGGGGAAGAGCGCCTGCCCGTGCTCCGGCCACAGGTCGTCCGCCACCGCGAGCTCCTCCTTGGCCGCCTCGAAGTCCTCGGACCACTGCTCGGCGAACGCAGCGACGACGTGTGCGTCGAAGCGGGCCTCCGTGAGCCCGTCGACTCCTTCCGGCAGCTGCTCGAGCTCGTCGAGGGCGTCGCGGACGATCCGTCGCGCCTCGAAGACACGTTGCGGCTCCCGACCCGAGAGGTTGGCGAGGACGTTCCGGAAGAGGAGCGCCTTCGCGCGACCCGTCTGCGCGCGCGCGATCTGGACGGATCGGCGGCCGAAGCGAGGCCAGATCCAGGCCAGGCGCCTTGCGACACGCCGCCAGCGCGGTGCGAGCGCTCGCAGCAGCGACTGGAGCGGGCGCTGCATGACGTGCTTCGGAAGCGGGCGTCGCGTCCGGTCGTAGAGGCCGACCGCCCTCGCGTACAGCTCGCTCGCGTCGTTGAAGGCGTCGAGCGTGTTCGAGCGTGCGTAGTCCTCGGCCTCGTGGAAGTACGCGGTCGCACGGAGATACTGCGTCGGCAGCCGTGAGATCTTCCGGGCGACGTCGAGACGGATCTGCTTGTAGATCTGCGTCGCGACGCTGAAGTACAGGCGCTCGAGGATCTGGTCGTAGGCCGTGCGGTCGCGCGTGAGGTCCTGGTCCTTGGAGTTCGTCGAGGCCTGGCGGACCCAGAGCGCGACGGTCGCCGAGCACCGTGCGGAGCCGATCCGGACCAGCGGTCCGAGCTCGATCGTCGCCTCTCCGTTCTTCGTTCGCGCGCCGTAGGTGCCGCTGATGTGGATGTGCGAGGCCGGCCGATCCGGCGTGTCGGGAGGGATCTGGTCCTCCGGGAGCAGCGAGAGCCGGCCGATGCGCTCGCTCAGCATCAGGATCAGATCGGCGCGCATCCAGTCGCAGGCCCTCCGCAGCGCGTCTGCCTTCGGGCCTTCGGCGTCCGCCTGCGACGCGGGCTCGAAGGGCGCGACCGAGAACGTGTATCGGAAGGGCTCCCGGGAGCTCTTGATCCACTCGCGGCCCTGGCTCACGAGTGCGCCGGAGACCGCCAGACCCGCCGCGGGCACGGCCAGCTCCCACGACCAGCCGTACCGCTTCGAGAGATAGGCGAGAGCGGCGGTCGAGGCGCTCGCGCCGAGCCGGCCGAGCCACCGCAGCTGAACGCCCTTCGTGAGCCGGCCGTCGACCCCCTCGATCTGCTTCAGCAGATCGCCGGTGGAGGCGCCTTCCTGTCGTCTGAGCTTTACGCCGCTCATGCCCGCCTGCCCCGCCCTCGTTGCCTTTTGGGGCGGGGCGAGCACGACGTTACTCCTCGCGGCTTCGTTCCTCAAGGGCGGCGTGCCGCCGACGCGTCCGTCTGCGTCGTTTGTGTAGCGTCCTTCGGTAGTGGAAGCAACGCACGACGTCCTGGTCGTCGGCGCCGGCTGCGCGGGTATGCGGGCCGCGATCGAAGCGCACGACGCGGGCGCCGACGTCGCGCTTGTCTCCAAGATCCACCCGACCCGGAGCCACTCCGGCGCGGCGGAGGGGGGCATCAACGCGGCCCTCGGAAACGCGTCCGAGGACGATCCGGAGACCCACGCCTACGACACCGTCAAGGGCTCCGACTACTTGGGCGACCAGGACGCGATCGAGATCCTCTGCGACGAGGCGCCCGACGACGTCTACCAGCTCGAGCACTGGGGCGCCGTCTTCTCGCGCACCGAGGACGGGCGGATCGCGCAGCGCCCCTTCGGCGCGGCGGGCGCGCCGCGGACGGCCTACGCGGCCGACATCACCGGGCACGTGCTCGTCCAGGTCCTCTACGAGCAGGTCGTGAAGCGGGACCTGTTCGTGTACGAGGAGTTCTTTGCCTGGAAGCTCGTCATCAACGACGACCGCTGCCAGGGCGTCATCTGCTGGGACCTGATGGACGGCGGCCTCAAGACGATCGGCGCGAAGACGGTGATCCTCGCCACGGGCGGCGCCGGCCGGCTCTACAGCGGGACGACGAACGCGTACGCGTGCACGGGCGACGGGATCTCGATGGCCCTCCGCGTGGGCGTGCGCCGAACGCGATGGAGCTCGCGAGCCGCGACGTCATCTCGCGGGCCGAGCAGACCGAGATCGACGAGGGCCGGGGCATCGACGGAAACGTCCTGCTCGACCTGCGCCACCTCGGCGCGGAGAGGATCCACGAACGGCTGCATGGGACGCGCGAGCTGTCGATGGTCTTCGCCGGGGTCGATCCGATCCACGAGCCCATCCCGGTCCGGCCGGGCGCTCATTACCACATGGGCGGCGTCGACACCGACGTCTGGGGTCAGACGCTCGTGACCGGTCTCTATGCGGCCGGCGAGTGCGCGTGCGTCTCGGTGCACGGCGCGAACCGCCTGGGCGGGAACGCGCTGATGGAGACGATCACCTTCGGCAAGCGGTCGGGCGCGCACGCAGCCGAGTGGGCGCTCTCGCACACGACGGTCGAGGTGCCGAGCTCGGTCGAGGCCGACGCGGAGCGCGAGCTGCGCGCGCTCCTCCGCCGCGAGGACGGCGAGCGGCCCTG
>VAYE01000148.1 GCA_005883235.1 Actinomycetota bacterium | reverse complement strand
GCAGGCTCCTCGCCGTCCATCGTCTCCTCGAGACGGGCCTGCTCTTCGGTCTTGAAGAGCGGGTGGTTGTGGAACGGATCGTCGTCCTTGTAGCGACCGATCGGCATCGACGACTCGAGCTCTGCGTTCCGCTCCTTCAGCTCGAGATGGTCCTGGATGATCTGCGTGAAGATCGACGGTGTCTCAACCGGCATGCGCTTCTCCTGGGTCGGGGGCCGGGCTTGGCGGCGGATTGTAGAGGTTTTCTACGACGTCGACGTCACACGTGAGGCGCGCTCGACGCGGTCCTTGCCGTTCCGCTTCGCGTCGTAGAGCGCCCCGTCGGCCTGGGCGACGAGCTCGTCCGGCGACGAGGCCTCGGGGAAGGATGCGACGCCGAAGCTCGCCGTGAGCACGAACCGGGCGCCGTCCGGGCCGCCGAGCACGCGCTCGCGGAGCGTCTTGCGCATTCGCTCGGCGAGCTGCTCGGCCCCGTCGGCGTCGGTGCCGGGGAGCACGAGCACGAACTCCTCGCCGCCCCAGCGGCAGACGAGGTCGAGGTCGCGCACCGTTGCTCGCAGCACCTCGGCGAACTCGCGGAGCGCCATGTCGCCGGTCGGATGCCCGTGCCGGTCGTTCACGTCCTTGAAGCCGTCGAGGTCGGCCAGCACGAGCGCGACCGGGCCGCCGAAGCGCTGGGCCCGCGCCACCTCGGCGGCGAGCACCTCCTCGCCGTGCCGCCGGTTGGCGAGACCGGTCAGGCCGTCCACGAGGGCCTGGCGCTCGACGAACCGGTGCAGGCGCTCGTTGTCGAGCGCCACGACCGCGTGGGCGGCGAGCGTCGCGGCCGTCATCCTCTCTTCCTCGCCGAACTGGTCGCCGAAGAGCGTCAGCGTGCCGAAGCTCGAGCGGCCGGCAGCGAGCGGAACCTCGAGCAGCTCGTGCCGTGGTTCCCGCGATCCGACACGGGCGACCTCGCCGCTCGGGCCGACGAGCATGCCGCCGGCGGCGCGGGTCGCCTCGACGGCCGTCTCGACGATCACGCGCAGGAGCTGGCTGGGATCGTGGGTCGCCGCGAGCGCCTCACCGAAGCGGGAGAACGCTTCCCGGAGGCGCGCCCGCTCGGCCTCGAGCTCCTCGAGGCGGGCCTGGAGCTCGGAGGCCATCTCGTTGAACGACCTGCCGAGGACGGCGAGCTCGTCACGACCGCGAACGCGCACCCGCTCGTCGAGCTTTCCGCGGGCGATCGCGCGGGCTGCGGCGGACAGGTCGGCGACGGTCCGGACGATCGTCCGGCCTTCGAAGTAGGCGACGACGCCGACCAATCCGAGCAGCGCGACGAGCGCGAGCAGGAGGCGGTGCTCGACCGCCGAGGACGCGGCGTCGATCTTCGACTGCAGGCTGAGGACGGCGAAGGTCGAGGCGGGGTTCTCCCGCAGGCTCCCTGCCACCAGAGCCCGGTAGCGGACACGGCCGACCGAGACGGTGCGCATCATCCCCGGCGGAGCAGCGACCGGGCCGCGCAGGCCGGGCGGGCCCGCGACGATCCGGCCGCCTCGCAGCAGGACGATCGCGTCGCTCGACTTGAGGCCCGAGCGGGTCCGGAGCTGCTGGAGGAAGGAGGAGCCGAGCGGAACCCAGGCGATGACGGTGCCGACGAGGCCGCGCCGGCCGACGACGTCGGCTCGGCGCTCGGCGGCGAGGGGCGGCTCCGAGCCGACCCGGAACCCGTTCCGGGCCTCGACCACGATGTTCGCCGAGCTCCGGACGGCCCGCTCGAGCGCATACGTGTCCCGCTCGGCGAGGGCACGCTGGAACGAGGGGCTCCGCGCGAGCGCGCGCGCCGACGCGTCGGCCGCGGACAGCCGCTCCTCGTAGGCGGCGAGCGCAGCGCGCAGCCCTGCCTGCAGGCGCGCGTCGACGAGCCTCGTCTCGCTTCGTTTCGCCACCGCCGCGAAGCCGGAGAAAGCAGCGGCAAGCGGCAGCAGCGACAGCAGTAGGAAGTAGACCACCAGCTTGAGGCGGAAGCTGGTCAGCGATTCTCCTTCAAGATTCGGCCCCCTCTGCCGATGACGGTTGTACGAGGTAGTTCGGCAGAAGGGGGCTGGAGCATGAGGGCAAGGTGGCCGCGGATCGTCGCAACGATTTGCGCCCTGGCGGCGCTCGCCGCGGCGGTTGGATTGCCGGGCACGCTGGTCAGGCGAAAGGTCGAGCGCTCGGTCGGCATCGCCGCGCCGCCGGCCGTGATCCGGACGATCGTCCACGCGACGACACTGCCGGCGCCGGCCGTTCCGGTCATTCGTTCTCGCGGCCGCGTCGCGGCGCCCCGGCCGGCGGTTCCAGCCGTGGTCTCGGTCCGGCCGCCGGTCGCACCTGCGCCGCGCCCCGCACTGCCCGCGCCGGCCCCCGCTCCTGCTCCTGCTCCTGCGCCGGCTCCCGCTCCCCCGCCGGCTCCCGCTCCCGCTCCGGCGACGCGGCGCCCGCGGCTCAGCCGGCCCGGGCCCTCGCCTCGAACGAGAGCGACAAGAAGCGCGGCAAGGGCAAGGACGACAAGCAGGACTCGGGCGGCGATCAAAGCCGGCAGTCCTCCTCTGCGAGCGACGAGCCGGCGGGGCCGCAAGGTGGCGGCGACGCCGAGCAGGCTCAGAGTGCAGACCAGAACGGAGGCTGCCCTCCCGACAACCGCAGCGACGGCGGCGGGAAGGACAGGGGGAAGAGCAAGGGCGGCGGTGGCGACGGCAACGGGAACGGCAACGGCCGCGACAAGGGCCGCTAGCCCCGTTTAGCGATCGACCGCGTGTGCGAGGATGGGGGCGTGCCTCGCCCGCTGCGTCTCCTCACCCGCCGCGCCGGTCCGATCGGCGTCGCGCTGACGGCCTTCGACATCTGGCGCCGGATCCCGAAGCGGCAGAGGCGGCAGATCGTCGCGGCCACGCGCAAGCACGGCCCGCGCGTCGCGGCGCAGCTGATCGAGCAGCGCCGCCGCCTCAGGCGACGCTAACGCCGAAGGCCTCGCGGACGATCCGGTCCTGCTCGCGCAGGTGGGCCGTCGGATACCCCTCGCACGGGCTGGCGCGCCACGGGTGGCCGACGTAGTCGAGCGGAACCGTCTCCGGAAGCGCCTCCTCGAGGCGGTGCCGGATCGCGCGCCACGCGCCCATGTTCTGCGGCTCCTCTTGGGCCCACACGACCTCCTCGAGCGCCGGATACGAGCGCGCGAGCTCGGCCGCCGCGGCGACCGGGAACGGGACGAGGCGGCGCACTTGCTCACGCTGCGCCTCCGGATCGTCGAGCAAGGGCCGGAACGCTTCGTCCGAGAGCTTCTGGAGCGTCGAGGCCGCCTGGCGCAGCCGCAGCAGGCCCTTCGGCGTCATCACGACGAGCGGCCGCGCCGAGGCGTCCAGCGCCTGCCGCCGCAGCAGGTGGAAGAGCTGCGCGGCCGTCGTGCAGTTCGCAATCCGGATGTTCTCCTGCGCGGCGAGCTGGAGGAACCGCTCGAGCCGCGCGCTCGAGTGCTCCGGCCCGTTGCCCTCGTAGCCGTGCGGGTGGAGGAGCGTCAACCGCGACGTCTGCCGCCACTTCGAGAGGCCCGAGACGAGGAACTGGTCGACGACGATCTGCGCGCCGTTCACGAAGTCGCCGAACTGCGCCTCCCAGAGGACGAGCGTCTCGGGCGCCGCGATCGAGTACCCGTACTCGAAGCCGACGGCGGCGAGCTCGGAGAGCGGCGAGTTGTGGACCTCGAACGAGGCGGAGGCCTCGGCGAGGTGCTGGATCGGCTTGTAGACCTCGCCCGTGCGCGCGTCGTGGAGCGCCATGTGCCGGTGCGAGAACGTGCCGCGCTCGGTGTCCTGGCCGGTCAGTCGGATCGGAATCCCCTCGACGAGGAGCGACCCGAAGGCGAGCGCCTCGGCCTGACCCCAGTCGATCGTTCCCTCGTCGAGGGCGGCGACCCGCCGCTCGAGCTGCTTCGCGAGCTTCGGATGCACGGTGAAGCCCTCCGGGACCGTGAGGAGCTCCTCGTTGAGAGCCCGGAGCCGATCGGCGGCGACGGCAGTCACGACCTCCGTGCCCGACGAGCGCGGAATGTGCCCTTCCCGGACCGGGCTCGGGGAGCCCTGGCCGCCGAAGGAGGAGCGGAGGCTCTCGTGCGCGGCGCGGAGTCTGGTCTCGACCTCCTGGAGCAGGCGCTCCGCCCCGTCGGCGCTCACGACGCCCTCCTCGGCGAGCCGTTCGGCGAAAAGCTGTCGCACGCTCGGGTGGCGGGCGATCTTCTCCGCCATCAGCGGCTGTGTATAAGCGGATGATCGGCACGTCGAAGCCCTTGGCGAGGTCGCTCGAGTAGCGGGTCGAGCGGCCCTCGACCGGGTCGGTCGTGAAGCCGATCTGGTTGTTCGCGATCAGGTGGAGCGTGCCGCCGGTCGAGTAGCCGGCGAGATTGGCGAGGTTCAGCGTCTCAGCGACGATCCCCTGGCCCGGGAACGACGCGTCGCCGTGGATGAGGATCGGCATCGCCACCCGCGGGTCGTGGAGCCCCTCGCGCGTGCCGCGGTCGGTTTGCTCGGCCCGTGTCCGCCCCTCGACCACGGGATCGACCGCCTCGAGGTGGCTCGGGTTCGCGGCGAGGGTCACGGTCACCTCGCCGGTGGGGGTCGAGCGCACGCCCGCGGCGCCGAGGTGGTACTTGACGTCGCCCGTCCCGCCCTCGGGGTCGGCCGCGACGGCGTCGATCGTCCGCTCGCCCTCGAACTCGCGCAGGATCGTCTCGTAGGGCCGGCCGAGCGTATGGGCGAGGACGCTGAGGCGCCCGCGGTGGGCCATCCCGATCACGACCTCGTGCGCCCCGGCCTCGGCAGCGAGACCGATCGTCTCGTCGAGCATCGGCACCATCACGTCGAGGCCCTCGATCGAGAACTGCTTCTGACCCAGGAACGCGCGGCGGAGGAAGCGCTCGAAGCCCTCGACCTCGGTCAGCTGCGCCAGCAGGCGGCGCTTCTCGTCCGCGGAGAGCGGCGTGCGGTAGCGGCCGGACTCGATCGCCTGCCGGAGCCAGACGCGCTCCTCGTGGTCGGAGATGTGCTCGAGCTCGTACGCGCTCGTGCCGCAGTAGGTCTCGCGCAGCTTCGGCAGCACCTCGGCGAGCGTCTCACCGGGCACGTACGTGCGCAGGAGGCGGGCCGGAACCTGGGCCTGGAGCTCGGGGGTCAGCTTCGGGACGAGGCGCTCTGCCTCGAGCGCCGGGTCGCCCGGCGGCTCGGAGCCGAGCGGATCGAGATGCGCCGCGAGGTGGCCGTGCGTGCGGTGCGCCTTGACGAGCGCCATTCCCGCCGCGACGGCCCCGAGAAGCGTCTCGTCGGGCGGTGCGGCGGCGGGGGCAGGCGCAGCCGCAGGCGCGGGCGGCGGGGGTGCGGGCTGCGGTGGCGCGGGAGCGGCGACGTGGCCGTTTCCGTCGGCGGCCAGCGTCTCCAGCAGGCGGGCCAGGCCGGGGTGTGTCGCGACGAGCTCGCTCGAGCCGCTCTCGAAGAGGGCGCGCCACTCGCTCGGGACCGCCTCCGGGTTCTCGAGGTACTCCTCGAGGAGCAGCCGGGCGTACCCGGCGTTGAGCCCGTCGACGTCGCTTTCGATCACGACTCTTGTTGTAGCAGGGAGACCCTCAGTACAGGGGATGCCCGGTCAGGACCGCGACGGCCATGCCGACGGCGAACGACGCCGCCGCGACGCCCACGGCCAGCGCCGCGAGGCGCGCGTTTCGGCCTCCGATTCCCGCCGCGACGAGCGCGAGCAGGATCGCGACCGGGACGACCCGGGCCGGTCGGTAGGCGATCCCCATCAGGCTGACGAAGATGGCGGCCGCCGCGAGGAAGCCGGAGATCGCGTCGGCCGGTCGCTCCCGGCCGGCGGCCGGCGGAACGCTCACCGCGGCGACTCGACAGGCGCGAGACCCGCGCGCGCGGTGCGTTGATAGGAGCGGGCCGGGCCGCCGTGCGGGCCGCGGCGGCGCGGCCGATCGGGGCTGAAGCGCCAGCCGCGCCCGGAGGGATCCTCGGGCAGGGACGCCGGCAGCGCCGCGCCCTCGAGCGGCCGGGGCTCTGACTTGACGGCCCACCAGACGACGAGGCAGAGGTACACGATCGGGATCTTCAGGATCACGAGCATGAAGATCAGCTCCCAGACCACGCGGGGAGTCTAGCTCCGTCGTTTGCATCGCGGCCCATGGCAAACTCTGTCCATGACCCACGACCAGCTGACGGCGCTCATCGAGCAAGGGGAGGAGCACGGCTGCGTCAACCTCTCGGCGCTGAACGAGCTGACGCAGGAGCTCGAGCTCGAGGACGATGCCCTCGAGGCGCTCTACGCCGAGCTCGACGAGCGCGGCATCGAGCTCACGGACGACTGCGGCAACGCGCAGGCCCGCGAGAGCACGTACGTGAACGGCGACCTCGCGGTCCACACGACCGACGCCCTCCAGCTCTTCCTCAACGAGGCCGGGCGCTACCCGCTGCTCACGGCGCAGGAGGAGGTCGCGCTGGCCAAGCGGATCGAGCGCGGAGACAAGGCCGCGAAGGACCGGATGGTGAACTCGAACCTCCGCCTCGTCGTCTCGATCGCCAAGAAGTACCAGGGCCACGGCCTGTCGCTCCTCGACCTGATCCAAGAGGGCATCATCGGGCTGATCCGCGCGGTCGAGAAGTTCGACTGGCGCCGCGGCTACAAGTTCTCGACGTACGCGACGTGGTGGATCCGCCAGGCCGTCCAGCGCGGCGTCGCGAACAAGTCGCGCACGATCCGGATTCCCGTGCACATCGTCGAGCGCGAGCAGAAGATCGGCCGAGCGACGCGCGGTCTCATGGCGAGGCTCGAGCGCGATCCCACCGACGAGGAGGTGGCGAAGGCCGCCAAGCTGCCGGTGAAGCAGGTGCGCGAGGTGCGCCAGGCCGCGCGCGCGGTCGCGAGCCTCGACAAGCCGGTCGGCGAGGACAGCGGGACGCAGCTCGGCGAGCTGATCGCGACCCCCGGAGAGAGCCTCGAGGAGGAGGTGCACGTCAGCCTCCAGGAGGAGACCCTGCACCGCGCCCTCGACGAGCTGCCCGAGCGGGAGCGCGACATCCTCAAGCTGCGGTACGGCCTCGACGGCGATCCCGACCCCAAGTCGCTCGAGGAGATCGGCCGGACACTCGGGCTGACGCGCGAGCGGGTGCGCCAGATCGAGGCGCAGGCGCTCGAGCGGTTGTCCGTCCAGCGCGAGATCGAGTCGCTGCTTCCGACTTGAGCCCCGCGCGGCTCGCCGTTCTCGTGGCCGCAGTCGCGTCGACCGTGGTCGTCGCTAGCTCGGGCGCCGCGCCGAGCCCGACCTTCCGTCAGCTGCTCGACGCTGGAATCCCGATCTATTGCGGCGGCGGCACCGGCCCGTACGTCGCGCTCACCTTTGACGACGGCCCCGGTCCCTACACGGCGCAGCTCGTTGCGCTCCTCAAGCAGTACGGCGCGCGCGCTACCTTCTTCGAGATCGGCCAGAAGGTCGTCGGCCACCCGGGCCGCGTGCGCATGGAGGCGAGCGTCGGCGCGATCGGCGACCACAGCTTCACGCACCCGAACCTGATCACGCTCCCACCGGCGCAGATCCGCAGCGAGCTCCTGCGGACGCAGCGCGCGATCAAGCGGATCACGAAGCGGAGGCCGATCCTGTTCAGGCCGCCGTTCGGCGACAACGCGTCGTCGATCCTGCAGATCGCCCGCAGCCTCGGGATGCTCGAGGTGATGTGGGACGCCGACTCGGGGGACGGCTCGGAGGCCTCGACGCCGCCGTCAGAGGAGATCTACCAGCACCTCGTCGACCGCGTCCGAGCCGGCGCGATCGTGCTCATGCACGAGGACGAGACCGTCCCGGCGACGCTGAACGCGCTCAAGCTGTTCCTGCCCTACATGCAGCAGAAAGGGTTCAAGGCCGTGACGGTGCCGCAGCTGCTCCGCCTGGACCCGCCGCCGCTCGAGCAGGTTGGCTCGAACTCGAATCGAGCCGTGCCCCGCAGAGACGTCAGAACGTCGCGCTCGGCGCCGCGGCACGAGAGATCGCAGCCTCGCCGGCCGCTCCCTCGACGTCGCGCATCCCCGGCAGGAAGAGCGCACCGAGCGTCACGGCACCGCCGATCGCCGCGGCTCCGATCAGCGTGGCGCGAGCGCCGACGGCCGCAGCGACCGGCGCGGTCAGCGCGAACGAGAGCGGCAGGAGCCCGATCGAGATCAGCCAGTCGAGGCTCGAGACCCGGCCGAGCATCGAGGCCGGCACGTGCCGCTGCTTGAGCGTCGCCCAGACGATCGTGCCGGCGGCCTCGAGCGCGTTGAAGACGAGGCAGGCGAGCGCGAGCTGCCAGGCCGCCGTCGCGAGCCCGTACCCGGCGACGGCGAGCGTGGCCAGCGTCCACGTGCCGTAGATGAACGTGACGTCCCGGCGCGGATGGCCGCGCTGCCCCATGAGCAGCGCCGCGCCGACGGCCCCCAGCCCGCCCGCGGCGAACACGAGACCGAGGTCGCGGGCCGAGGCGTGCAGGTCGTTCTTCACCACGTACGGAAGCAGTACCTCGGTCGGGCCGAGGAACGCGAGGTACGCCACAGCGGCCGAGAGGAGCGTGCCCCACAGCCAGACGCGACGCCGCACGAAGCGCAGGCCGGCCATGAGCGCCGCGAACGCGGGCTCGTGCGCCTCGTGCCGGGGGTGCGCCGGCGGGCGCATCGCCAGCACAGCGATCCAGGACGCCGCGAACGTCACGACGTCGACGGCGAACGCGGCGCCCGCCGCGACGGCCACGAGCGAGCCCCCGACCGCGGGCCCCGCCAGCCGGAGCGCGATCGGCCGGACGAACTGGTCGAGCGAGTTCGCGGCGGCGAGGTCCTCCGCCGGGAGGAGGTCGGGGACGATCGCGTCGAACGCAGGCGTGAAGAAGGCGGTCCCGACGCTGTAGAGCGCGACGAGCGCGACGAGCTCCCAGAAGCGCAGCAGACCGGCGAACGCAAGCGCCGCCAGCCCCGCGACCGCCAGGGCGCGCACCGCGTCGGCCGCCAGCATCACGCGGCGCCGGTCGAGCCTGTCGGTGAGCACTCCGCCCGGGAGGAGGAACGCGATCATCGGCACCGTCATCCCGATCCCGACGATCGAGAGGGCCGCCGGCGCGTTCCAGAGGACGTAGGCCTCCCAGGCGATCGCGACGAGGAAGATGCCGTCGCCGAGGAGCGAGACGGTCATGCCTGCCCAGAGCAGCCGGAAGTCGCGGTGCCGGAGCGGTGCGAGGGTGGTGAGTGCGGCGAGGCCCCCGGGGCGGTCGAGCGCCTCGTGACTATGCTGCATGCGGCTCGGGCTGCTCGTCGAGCCCGGCCCGCGACGCGTCGTCGACCTCGAGGTATTCGTGGAGCGCGTCGTGCGCCATCGGGCGGGCGAAGAGGAAGCCCTGTCCGAGCTCGCAGCCGAGCTCCCGCAGCGAGCTGGCCTGCTCCGGGTACTCGATTCCCTCGGCGACGACGTCGAGCGCGAGGCTGGCGCCGAGGGCGATCACCGCGGCGGCGAGCGAGTCGTTCTCGCCGGAGGCGAGGAACGAGCGGTCCATCTTGAGGATGTCGACCGGGAACCGGCCGAGGTAGCTCAGCGAGGAGTACCCCGTCCCGAAGTCGTCCATCGCGAGCCGGACGCCGAGCGCCTTCAGGTCGTTCAGCCGCTGCACCGCGAGGTCGGTGTCGGCCATCATGACCGACTCCGTGATCTCGAGCACGAGCGCCGACGGAGGCAGGCCGCTCGTCTCGAGCGCGTCGCGTACGTCGGCGACGATCGTGTCCGACTGGAGCTGCCTGACCGACAGGTTGACGCTGATCGTCAACGGATCCTCGCGCGCGAACCGCTCGTGGATGACGACGCCCTCGCGGCACGCGGCTCCGAGGACCCAGCGACCGATCGGGATGATCAGGCCGGTCTCCTCGGCGAGCGGGATGAACTGGAGCGGCGGGATGTTCCCGCGCGTCGGGTGGGTCCAGCGGAGGAGTGCCTCCACGCCGTACATGACCCGTCCGTCGAGACGCACGACCGGCTGGTAGTGGACCTCGAGCTCGTCCTCGTCGATCGCGCGCTGCAGATCGGCTCGGAGCTCGAGCCGCGCGAGCACGCGCTCGTGCATCGCCGGCTCGAAGACGCGGTAGCTGCCCTTGCTGTCGCGCTTCGCCATGTACATGGCGACGTCCGCGTTGCGGAGGAGCTCCTCGGCGTCGTGCGCCGGAACCTCGCCGTCCGCCAGGCAGATCCCGACGCTCGCGCGCGGGAAGACCTGCTTCGCGTCGATCTCGAACTGGCGCTCCAGCTCCTCGAGCATCCGGTCCGCGACGTCCGCGGCCTCTTGGAGGTTGCCCACGCCGTCGAGCAGGATCGCGAACTCGTCCCCGCCGAAGCGCGCGACCGTGTCGGCAGGGCGGACCGTCAGGGAGAGGCGGCGGGCCACCTCCTGGAGCACGAGGTCGCCGGCGGCGTGGCCGAGGCTGTCGTTGACGGTCTTGAAGTCGTCGAGGTCGATGAACATCACGCCGACGGACTGGCCCTCGCGCTGAGCGCGCATCAACGCGTGCTGCACACGGTCGGCGAAGAGGGCGCGGTTGGCGAGGTTCGTGACCGGGTCGTGGAAGGCCTGGTGCGCCAGCTGGTCCTCGAAGGCCTTGCGCTCGCTGACGTCGCGGCTGTTCAGGACGATCCCGCTCACGTGCTCGTCCTGGAGCAGATCCGTGTGCTGCACCTCGAACTGGAGCCAGGTGCCGTCGCGATGACGGAGCGCGCACTCGATGGCGTGCGTCTCGGCGCGCTCTTGACCGCCCTTCGACACGACCTGGGCGAGCCGCGGCTGGTCGGCCTCGGCGACGAGCCGGTCGAACCGCGTCCCCTCGAGCTCACCCGCCTTGTAGCCGAGCACCCGCTCGACGGACGGGCTCTGGTAGGTGACGAGGCCCTCGGCATCGAGGACGGTGATCAGGTCGCTCGAGTGCGCGACGAGCGAGCGGAACCGGGCCTCGCTCTGGCGGCGGTGGAGGTCCTCGGCGAGCGAGGCGCCTTCCACGGCAAGCGAGACCTGCGTCGCGAGCGCCTCGAGCGAGTCCACCTGCTCCCGTTGCACCGAGTCGGACGAGCAGATCGCGAGCACGCCGCGCGTCTCGTCGCGGACGGAGAGCGGGAAGACGAGGACGGACTGGCCCTCGAAGAGGCGGAGCTCGCTCCGCACGCGGTCGGCGACGTTCGACAGCGGCACGTGCCCATTCCTCGACGCGACATGGAGCCAGTCGGTTCCGGTCTTCGTCAGCAACCACGCCTCACCCTCGCTGGAGGCCGCGACCGCGCCGCCGCCGTTCTCGAAGAGCACGACCCGGGCGCGTGTGTCGTCGCCGAGCAGAGCCGAGACGGCGGAGATGGCGGCACCGTGCACCTGCTCGCGCCCGGCGGCGGCGACGAGCTCCGCGCCGGCGCCCCGCAGCGCGAGCTCTCTCGACACCGCGCGCTCTTCCTGGCGAACCAGACCGGCCATGCGTGCCACGACGAGCAGGAAGAGCACGGCGGAAGAGACGATGACGACGACGACGTCGGGATTACCGAGCTCCTCGACGAAGCGAATCCCCGGCGCGATCAGGCACGCGCCGCCGAGCAGCGTGAGCCGGAGCGGCGTGAGCCGGGTGCGGACATCGTGCGCAGGCTCCTCGTCGAGGGTCCGCATGGAGGGATGGAGCGCGGCCGCGCCCCAGAGGAGGTAGTAGAGGATCCAGCCGGCGTCGTAGCCGAGCTGCTTGTGGCTGTACGTGCCCTTCAGGAGCGCGTAGTTGTACGCCGAGTCCGTGGCGAGCAGGCAGACGATGCTGCTGACGAGCAGGTAGAAGGCAGGCGCGCGCTTGCCCATGTCGACGGCCAGGCGGATCACCGCTGCGAGCAGGAGGACGTCGCCGAGCGGGTAGGCGACGGACACCGCCTGCTGGAGCCACGTCAGTCCCGTGAGGTGGATGTTCGGGGCGATGAGGAAGACCCACGAGAGCAGTCCGACGCCGACGGTGAGGATGGCCGCGTCGATGAGCGCCGAGCGATCGCGCTTCGGGTTCCGGCGCTTGACGAGCAAGACGAGTCCGACCATCAGCGCCGGATACACGGCGAGGTAGAGCGCGTCGCCGACGGACGGGAAGGGCACGTCGGCGCCGAACAGGATCCGGTAGCTGTACGTATAGATGTCGCCGGCCCAGAACAGGAACTGCCCGACGACGAAGAGCCACCAGGCGGCGCGAGCCCGCGGCCGGTGCATTCGGATGCCGACGACGATCGCGACCACGCCCGAGAGCCCGAGCACGTTGATCAGCGGCCCGTTCCCGGCGAGCGGCGGGAAGAAGAGGTAGGTCAGCATCAGAGCGCCCGCGACGGCCAGATAGACGGCCCACACCCGGTTGCGCCAGCTCATGCGGCCACCTCGGCCGTCCCGACCGGCTGCAGCTCGAAGCGCTCGGCGAGCCTGCCGAGCACGTCGACGAGCTGCTCGACCTCGGCCTGCGTGTTGGCTGCGGTCATCTGGATGCGGAACCCGACCTCGCTCTTGGGGACGAGCGGGTAGGCCGCGAGGGTCACGTAGATGCCGTGGTCGAACAGGAAGCGGCCCGCGTCGGCGATCTCCTCGTGGTCCACGAGGGGCACCTCGATCAGCGGGAAGCCGGACCGGTTCGGCGTGTGAGCGCCGAGGCGGTCGAGGCAATCGAGCACCTGCTCGGCCTTGCGCCACAGGTCGGCACGGATCGCGTCGCCCCGTGCGTCGTTCACGTCGAAGCCCGCGATGACAGTCGCGAGGGATGCGACCGGCGACGGACCCGAGTAGAGGTAGGGCGGCGCGGCCGTCTTGAGCAGGCGCTTCAGCTCTGTCGGACAGGCGACGAAGGCGGCGAGCGACGAGTACGCCTTCGAGAAGCCCCCGACGAGGACGACGTTCTCGTAGCTCTCGCCGAAGTGACGCACGATGCTGTTCCCGCGGAGCCCGTAGGGGCTCGGCTCTTCCGGGCCGCGCTCCCCGATGACGCCGAAGCCGTGGGCGTCGTCCACGTAGAGCACGGCGTCGTAGTCACGGGCGATCCGGGCGAAGGCGTGGAGGTCGGGCGGGTTCCCGGTCATGCTGTTGATCCCGTCGAGGCAGACGAGCCGCGGCGACGGGTGCGCCTCCTGGAGCAACCGCTCGAGATCCTCCGGGTCCTCGAACGCGAACCGCTTGAGCTTGGCGCCGTGCGCCTGCGCGACCAGGCACCCGTCGTAGATCGTCTTGTGCGCGCGGCTCTCGAGGAAGATCGTCCCGCTCCCCGCGAGCACGGGAATCACCGACATGTGGATGAGCGTGATCGTGGGCAGGACGAGCGTGTCCTCGCAGCCGAGCAGGTCGGCCAGACGCTCCTCGATCTGCTCGTAGAGGACGGGGCTGCCGAGCAGGCGCGACCAGCTCGGGTGCGTCCCCCACTTCGCCAGGTACTCCGGGACGACGCCGATGATCTCCGGGTCGAGGTCGAAGCCGAGGTAGTTGCACGAGGCGAAATCGGCGAGCCAGCGTTCGCCGATGCGGATCCGGCGGCCGTCGATCGCGTCGATGACGGCATCCGTCATCGGGTGCGATCGCTCCAGCTCGGCGAGATCATGGCAGGCCGCAAGCCACCGGTCGATCCACGGCACAGAACCGACAGAGGACCGGGGGCCGCCCCGGCGTCGCGCGCTCATCGCCAAGACATCGACCGCAGAAGCCGGGGGCTTTAGCGCTCTCGACAGCCGTTCAAGCCGCGTTCGCACGTCGGCTTACACGTGCCAAGGCGCGGAGCCGTTCAGGCGACGTTCAGGCGGGCCTCGGCAGCCTGGGCGCGATGAAACCGTTCGCCGTCGTCGTGCTCGTCGCGGTCGGCCTCGCCGGCTGCGGCTCGTCGCATACATCGAGACCGGCGACGGCGACGAATCCCTCACCCCCGGCGGCGGCGCCGACGGCCAGCACCAAGACGGCCTCGGCGTCGCCGTCGGCCCCCTCGGCCCTGCAGGCCGAGGCCAAATCGGCCGCGACCGGCGACATCCCCGACAACCAGGTCTTCCTCACGTTCCGGGACGCGGGCGCCGGCTACTCCATGAAGTACCCGGAGGGCTGGGCGCAGCAGGGATCCGGCTCGAAGATCGCCTTCCGGGACAAGAACAACGTCGTCCGCGTCGTCGTCCTCCACGCGGCGCCCCCGACGCTCGCGAGCGTCCGCAGCCGCCTCGCCGGCGCGCAGGTCGTCGCTCCGCCGAAGCGGCTCACGCTCGCCGGAGCCCCGGGATGGAAGGTGAGCTACTCGACCCAGAGCGCGCCGAACCCCGTCACGGGCAAGCGCGTCACGCTGCTCGTCGACCGCTACTACGTGGCTCGGGGAGGCAAGGAGGCGATCGTCGATCTCGGCACGCCGAAGGGCGTCGACAACGTCGACGCGTACCGGTTGATGATCGAGAGCTTCCGGTGGAGGTAAGGAGCCTCTACCGCGAGCCGAGCGAGCGCGAGGAGGTCTCGTTCGGCACGCTCGAGTTCCACGACGTCTTCAAGATCTTCCGCTCGGGGCCTGCGGAGACGGTGGCGCTGCGAGGCCTCGAGCTCCGGATCGAGCAGGGTGAGCTCGTGGCGCTGCTCGGCCCGTCCGGGTCGGGGAAGAGCACGGCGCTCCACCTCGCCGCGGCCCTCGACGAGCCTTCCGCAGGGGAGGTGCGGGCCCTCGGGCATTCGCTCGGCCGGCTCGACGAGACCGAGCTCGCAGCGTACCGGGCGCGCGAGGTCGCGATCGTCTTCCAGAGCGGCAATCTGTGGCCCGAGCTGACGGCCAGGGAGAACGTCGCGCTCGCGCTGCGGCTCGCCGGAACCCGCCGGACGAGCGAGCGGGTCGATCGCGCCCTCGACGCCTTCGACCTCCAGAAGCGCGAGCGGCAGCGTGCCGCGACGCTCTCGGGCGGCGAGCAGCAACGGACGGCGATCGCGGCCGCGGCCGCGCGCGAGGCGCCGCTCGTCCTCGCCGACGAGCCGACCGCCGAGCTCGACGCCCGCAACGAGGAGCTCGTCCTGGAGGCGCTGCAGCGCCTCCGCGAGGAGTTCGGGAGCACCGTCGTTCTCGTCACACACTCCTCGAAGGTGGCCGAGGCGGCCGACCGGGTCGTCGAGCTCCGCGACGGCAGGCTAATGTGACCGACGTCCTCGTCGCCTGCCGGGGTGTCCGGGTCGTCCACGGGCGAGGGCCCGCGGCGGTCGCGGCCCTCGACGGCGTCGACCTGACGATCGCGCCGCACGACAGCGTCGCGCTGCTCGGCCGCTCCGGCTCGGGCAAGACGACGCTGTTGCACGTTCTCGGTGGACTCGTCACGCCCACCGCCGGAACCGTCGAGGACCGGACGGATCGGATCGGCTACGTCTTCCAGGGCTCCAACCTCCTCCCCTTCTTCACGGCTTTCGAGAACGTCTCGTTCGCCGCCCGCGTCACGCCCGGAGAGACCGATCCGGGCCTCGAGCCGCTCGCGCTGCTCACGCTCGTCGGCCTGGAGCGGAAGCTCGACCACCTCCCCTCCGAGCTCTCCGGCGGCGAGGCGCAGCGCGTCGCGATCGCCCGCGCGCTCGCGCAGGCGCCCGAGCTCCTCCTCTGCGACGAGCCCACCGGCCACCTCGACAGCGACACGGGCGAGCGGGTTCTCGAGCTGATCGAGGCGCTTCAGCGCGAGTTCGGGTTCGCACTCGTCGTCGCGACCCACGACCCGGACGTCGCGGCGCGGCTCGGACGGGCGATCGAGCTCGAGGATGGACGCGTCGTGGCGGCGGAGGTCGCCGCGTGACCGTTCTCGCGCCGCTCGCGGTGTCGGGACTCTTGCGGGCGCCCGGGCGGACGGCGGTGCGCGCGCTCGCACTGGCGGCTGCCGTCGCGTTGCTCGGCGCCATGCTGCTCTTCGTCGGGCACTCGCTGCGGACGATGACGGGCAGCGCCGCCCGGAGCGTGCCCGTGGACTGGCAGGGGCCGGTGGCGTCGTACCGCTCCGCGCTCCGCGTCGCTTCCGCCGTGACGCACGAGCCGGGCGTGCTCGAGGCGGCGCCCGCGGCCACCGCGCCGTTCGCCGGCGCCGAGCACCGGGCGACGGTCGGCACGATCCGCTCCGGAGCGGGAGCGATCCTCGCGGTGCCGCCAGGCTACCTCAGCCACATCCACACCTTCCGGTTCCTCCGCGGCGGGCTCCGCCCCGGCGAGATCGTGTTCGACCAGC
>VAYE01000147.1 GCA_005883235.1 Actinomycetota bacterium | reverse complement strand
CGATCGGGATCGGGCCGACTCGGCGGATCCTCTTCACCGACACGATGCTCGACGGCCGGTTCGGCGAGCCGCAGCTGCGGTTCGTCGCGCGGCACGAGCTCGTCCACCACCGCCGCGACCATCTGTGGAAGGGCGTCGCCTGGTTCGCTCTCTTCGCCTTCCCCTGCGCGTTCGTTCTGGCCGCGGCGGGGGAGCGTCGCGGCGGCCTCGCGCGGCCGGAAGCGGTGCCCGCAGTGCTGCTCGCGGCGTTCTGCATCCAGCTCGTCTCGCTGCCGGTCGGCGGCGCGATCGCGCGCCGCTACGAGGCCGAGGCGGACTGGACGGCGCTCGAGGCCACGCACGACCCCGCCGCCGGCCGGGCCCTCTTCCAGGACTTCGCGCGGGTCGACCTCGAGCAACCGGACCCGCCGCGTTGGTCACAGCTCCTCCTCGACGACCACCCGACGCTCATGCAGCGGATCGCGATGACGCAGGCGTGGGCGGCGACCCATCGCTGACGCTCGCTCAGGCGTCCCAACCGCCCTTGCAACAGTCTGTTGCAAGCTCCGTCGGAGCGTCGCTGTGGCTCGAGGTGTGGCGCAGGTCGGCACCGCATTGCCGGGCCGAGACTTTGCAACAGTCTGTTGCAAACCCAAACGTTGGGGTGCCGCGACGGCCGACGGAGCCGCGAGCGACAGGCGCGAGGACCTACGAGCCGGCGGGCGGCTCGAGGTTCTCCGGGAGGTTCCGGATCCCCTCGCGGGTCGACCACTTCGACCACGAGTCCTGCATCGCGTCCAGAAGCTCCTTCATGAACCGCGTCGCCATGTTCACCCGGGCCACGACGACCCCGGGCACGTCGCCCTCCTCGACCTCGTGGTCGACGCGGGCGAACGTGATCGTGAACTCGTAGTCCGAGAAGGTGACGTTGGCGAAGTTGGCGTAGACGCCGGCCATCTGGTCGGGATCGAGGTGGAGGTTGAGCTGGCGCTCGTGGCCGTCGTCTTCCACGCGTCGAGGATACTACGGTCGTGACGGGCACCTTCCGGGCGCGCCGGGTCGCCTACGCGGCGGCAGGCCTCGTCGCCACGCTGATCTTCGGGACGATCGGCTTCCACCGCTATCTCCACGAGCCGTGGCTGCAGTCGTTCTACCGCTCCGTCGTCACCGCGTCGCTCAGCGGGCTCGACACGGTGCCCCGAAACGACGGCGCCCGGATCGTCACGATCGTCGTCGTCCTGGCCGGCCTGGTGCTGATCGGATACGTCGGCGCCGCTATCGTCGAGGCAATCGCGGGCGACGCCATCACCGGCGCGCTCGCCGAGCGGAGGAGGCAGCGGGCGATCCGGCGACTCGAGGACCACTTCATCATCTGCGGCTACGGCCGCGTCGGCCGTCGCGTGGCGCAGGAGTTCCGCGCCAACGACGTGCCCTACGTCGTGCTCGACTTCAGCGAGGACGCGCTCGCCGCGGCGCGGGAGGAGGGTGACCTCTTCATCGAAGGGAACGGCACGGAAGACGAGGACCTCGCGAAAGCGGGCCTCGAGCGGGCGCACGGCCTCGTCGCCTCTTCCGACTCGGACGCGGACAACCTCTACATCACGCTCTCGGCGCGCGCGGCGCGGCCCGAGCTGTCGATCGTCGCCCGCGCCTCCGACGAGGACGCCCAGCGCAAGCTCAGGCTCGCGGGCGCGGATCGCGTGGTCATGCCGTACGCCACCGCGGGCCGTGTGATGGCGAACCTCGTGCTCAAGCCGCAGGTGACGGCCTTCCTCGACGTCGTGATGACGGCCGAGGGGAACGACTTCCAGCTGGAGGAGATCGAGGTCGGGCGGACGTGTCCGCAGGCGGGGCGGTCGCTGCGCGAACTCCGCGTTCGCGAGCAGACGGGCGCGATGATCGTCGCGATCAGGAAGCCCGACGGAACGTTCGACACGACACCGGACCCGGGGGAGACGATCGAGGTCGGAGACGTGCTGATCGGGGTCGGCACGGCGGACGAGATCCGCAAGCTGGAGGACTTCTTCGCCCCACGCGAGGCCGTTGCGCACTGAGGACGTCGTCACCGAGCTGGCGGCCGAGCTCGCGGCGCTCGCGGGCGCCGAGGTCGAGCTCGAGCGCCCGGCAAACCCGGCGCACGGGGATTACGCGACGAACGTCGCGCTTCGGCTCGCTCCCGCTCGTGGCCGGCCGCCGCGCGAGCTGGCGGAGGAGCTCGCCGATCGGGCGGTGACGCTCTCCGCGGTCGAGCGGGCGGAGGTCGCGGGCCCCGGGTTCGTCAACCTCTGGCTCGCGGACGGCTGGTACGCCGGCGCGCTCGAGGCGATGCTCGAGGCCGACCGGAGCTACGGCGGCGGGTCGGAGGCCGAGCATGCCCAACGGATCCAGGTCGAGATGGTCTCGGCCAACCCGACCGGGCCCATCACCGTCGCCTCGGCCCGGAACGGTGCGTACGGCGACTCGGTCGCGCGGCTGCTCGAGTTCGCGGGCCACGAGGTCGAGCGCGAGTACTACTGCAACGACCGGGGCGCTCAGATGGAGGTCTTTCGCGCGTCGGTCGACGCGCGGCGGCGTGGGGAGGAGCCGCCCGAGGACGGCTACCGCGGCGCCTACGTCGACGAGCTGGCTGAGACCACGGGCGACCCGGTGCCGGCGATGCTGAAGCAGATCGAGCGGACCCTCGAGCGGTTCCGCGTCCGCTTCGACTCCTGGGCGCTCCAGAGCGAGCTCGAGGGGCGTCTCCCGGAGCTCCTGTCGCGAATTGACACGTACGAGCAGGACGGCGCGGTGTGGGCGCGCTCGTCCGCTTACGGCGACGACGAGGATCGCGTGATCGTCCGTTCGCCGGAGCAAGGAGGCGCACCGACGTACCGCGGCGCCGACATCGTCTACCTCGCGGACAAGCTCGAGCGCGGCTTCGACCGGGCGATCTACGTCCTCGGAGCCGACCACCACGGCACGCGCAAGTGGTACGCGGCCGTGGCGGCCATGCTCGGTTACGACCCGTCCCGGGTCGAGGTGCTCCTGTACCAGCTCGTCCATCTCACCCGGGGCGGCACGCAGACGAAGATGTCGAAGCGGCGCGGCGACGTCGTCTTCCTCGAGGACTTCATGGACGAGATCGGCGTCGACGCAGCCCGCTGGTACCTCGTCTCGCGCGGCCCCGACCAGACGATCGACATCGACGTCGACCTCGCGGCCGAGCGCTCGCAGAAGAACCCCGTCTACTACGTCCAGTACGCGCACGCCCGCATCGCCGGGATCCTCCGGAACGCGGTCGACGCGGAGGTCTCCGCGCTGCCCGCCGGCGAGCTCGCCCGTGAGGAGCGGGAGCTCGTGAAGCGCTTGGCCGAGTTCCCCGGGCTCGTGGCCGAGGCGACCGAGCGGCGGGGACCGCACGCGATTCCGACCTACGCGATCCGCGTCGCGGACGATTTCCACCGCTTCTACCACGAGCACCGCGTGCTGGAGAGCGACGCCGAGGCGTTCCGGCTCGGGCTGTGCCGCGCGACGCAGGCCGTGATCGCCCGCTCCCTCGACCTGATCGGGGTCGACGCGCCCGAGCGGATGTAGCCGTAGGATCCCGGCCGTGACCGCGGCCCAGGCGCCGGACCGGAACCTCGCGCTCGAGCTCGTCCGGGTGACGGAGGCCGCGGCGATGGCCGCGGCGCGCTGGGTGGGACGAGGGGACAAGGTCTCGGCCGACCAGGCTGCCGTGGACGCGATGCGGCTCATGCTGGACACAGTGACCATGTCCGGGGTGGTCGTGATCGGCGAGGGCGAGAAGGACGAGGCGCCGATGCTCTTCAACGGCGAGGAGATCGGGAACGGCCAGCCGCCGGAGGTCGACGTCGCCGTCGATCCGCTCGAGGGCACGCGCCTGACGGCGCTCGGGCAGCCGAACGCGATCGCCGTGATCGCAGTGGCGGAGCGGGGGACGATGTTCTTTCCCGGAGCGGCGGTCTACATGGAGAAGATCGCCGCCGGCGCCGACGCCGTGGACGCGATCGACATCACGGCCTCGCCGACGGAGAACGTGCGGCGCGTCGCCGAGGCCAAATCGTGCAAGCCGAGCGACGTCGCGGTGGTCGTGCTCGAGCGCGACCGGCACGAGGCGCTGATCGCAGAGCTTCGCGACGCCGGTGCGAAGGTCAACCTGATTCGCGACGGCGACGTCGCTCCCGCGATCGCCGCGGCCCGGCCTGGGACCGGCGTCGACCTCCTCTACGGGGTGGGCGGCACTCCCGAGGGCGTGATCTCGGCGGCCGCCCTCAAGTGCGTGGGCGGCGGCATGCAGGGCCGGCTCTGGCCGCGTAGCGGCGAGGAGCGGCAGGAGCTCGTCGACGCGGGGCTCGATCCGGAGCGGGTGCTGACGACCGACGACCTCGTCGCCGGAGAGGACGTCTTCGTCGCGGCGACGGGGGTGACGAACGGGGCGCTCCTCCACGGCGTCCGGTACACGCGTGAGGGCGCTGTGACCGACTCGATCGTCATGCGCTCACGGTCGGGAACCGTGCGCCGCATCGAGGCCCACCACGCGTTCGAGAAGCTCGAACGCCTGGTCGGCCGCGAGCTCCGCTGAGCCGGGTCCCCTCGGGGCAGGTCTCCGCGGGCGGGTGGGGACAGTCCCCGCCGGCCCCGAGGGACGTGTAACGCGGGGACAGGTCGGTGGACTGAACGGCGTGCGTCTCGTGCTCCTTCTTGCCGCCGCTCTCGCCGCACTTGTCCTCGCGGCGGCGCCGATGGCCGCCGCCCCGCCGCCGGTCGTCAAGGTCTCGACGAAGCGGTTCGGCGAGGTGCTCGCGAGGCGCGACAAGCTGCCCCTCTACTACTGGACCGTCGAGAAGCGGGCCGGCGGAAAGATTCGCTGCGCAGGTGCCTGTGCGAAGGCGTGGCCGCCGCTTCTCGTCCCCAAAGGCGCCCGCGTACCGGCCAAGATCGCGGGCATCCGCGGCCGGTTCGGCACGATCCGCAGGCCCGGCGGCCGGCGCCAGCTCACGTTTCGAGGGTTGGCGCTCTACTCGTACATCCACGATAGTCCCGGCGTCGTGCTCTGCGACAACGTCGGCGGCTGGTTCGTCGTCCGCGTGTCCTAACACCAAAGGAGATCGAGATGAAGACGTACGTGATTCTCCGCCGCGGCGGCTGGCGAACTCCCGAAGAGCTCGGTGAAGCGGCCGAGCGGTCGCGCAAGGTGGGCGACGACGAGATGTCCGACCGGATCCACTGGATCCGGAGCTACGTCCTCGCCGAGGACAGCGGGGTCGGGACGGTCTGCGTCTACCAGGCGGAGAGCCCGGAAGCGATCCGCGAGCACGCCTCCCGCGCCGGCCTGCCCGCGGACGAGATCATCGAGGTGGCCGACACGGTGATCGTCCGCGAGGACCCCGTGCCCGCGCCGAGCTAAGCGACTCCGGCCGTCTCCATCTCCGGAGCGTAGGAACCCGACCGGGCCGCCCCGTTGAACTTGGCGCGCCGGTAGAACGCCTTCTTCGCCGCCTCGACGTTCGCCGGGTCGCCGCGCCAGGCCTTGAGCGCAGGCGCCTGAAGCGCCCGGCCGTACGAGAACGACAGCTCCCACGGGTGCGGGCCGCGGGCGTTCATCGCGTTCAGGTTCGCCGTCGCGTCCTCGTCCGACTGGCCGCCGGACAGGAAGACGATTCCCGGCACGGCCGCGGGCACGTGGCGCCGGAAGCAGCGCAGCGTGTGCTCGGCGACCTCGTCGTGCGAGGCCCGCTCGGAGCTCGAGTAGCCGGAGAGGACCATGTTCGGCTTGAGCAGCATGCCCTCGTAGTGCACCCGCTGGTCGCGGAGCTCGGTGAAGACGGCGTGGAGAGCCCGGGATGTCGCCTCGAAGCTGCGCTCGATCGTGTGCTCGCCGTCCATCAGCACCTCGGGCTCGACGATCGGGACGAGGCCCGCCTCCTGCGACAGCGCCGCATAGCGCGCGAGCGCGTGGGCGTTCGTCCAGACGCAGTACTCGCTCGGAATGTCGTCCCCGACCGAATAGGTCGCGCGCCACTTGGTGAAGCGGGCGCCGAGCTCGCGGTACTCCTCGAGGCGGCCGCGCAGGCCGTCGAGGCCCTCCGTGATCGTCTCCCCGGGGGCGTTCGCGAGCGGTTTCGCGCCCTTGTCGACCTTGATCCCCGGGATGATCCCGCGCCGCTCGAGGAGCTGCGGGAAGGGCGTCCCTTCGCGCGAGGCTTGCCTGATCGTCTCGTCGAAGAGGATCACGCCGCTGATGTACTCCTCGATGCCCTCGGTCGTGAAGAGCAGGTCGCGGTAGGCGCGGCGGTTCTCCTCGGTCGACTCGACGTCGATCGAGTCGAAGCGCTTCTTGATCGTGCCCTCGCTCTCGTCCGCGGCGAGGATTCCCTTGTTCTCGGCGACCAGCGTGCGGGCGGTCGACTCGAGGTCCTGTGCAGCCATTCCCACCCCTCCAGAAGCTCGCGTGTGCGGGGAAGTATCCCGCATGAGGGCCCTCAGCCGTCGTCTTCCCCGGCCGCTCCGTCGACGCCGCTCAGGAGCAGCTGGAGCCGCCGGAGCTCCTCCGCCGAGGCGGGGACGAGCTCGCCGGAGCTGATTCCCCAGGCCGGGTGGATCTCGCGCCAGCCGTGCGTCGTGTCGTCGACCCACGGCCCGACGACGCTCACGCGCGACCCGATGCGCGGGACCGGGACGCGCCCCCGGTCGGTCGGCACGATCTCGACGAGCAGGTTGCCGCCGACCCGGCTGTTCCCGCGCGAGAGGAGGCGCTCCTGGCCCGGGTCGAGGCGGAGCTCGACGTGGACGTCGCCGTCGTAGGCTTCGAACCGCACGACTTCGACGGTCCCGGACGCGATGCGGCAGCGGCTCTTCACGACGAGGCGCGACGGGTGGTAGACGCCGGCAAGCGGATCGCCGGAGCGGCAGTAGGGCGAGGGGGGCTGCCCACCGCTCCGGACCGAGACGCGATAGCCGCCGATCGCGACGACCAGGATCGCTGCGACGAGGAGTGCGCGGGTCCGCACTCAACGATCGTGCCGGGTGGTCGAGCCCGGTTCGGCGGCGTTCACGAAAAGTGTGCAGTTTGGTTCCTCTTCCGACACGAGCCGCGCGTCGATGCTGCGGCAGCGTCATAGAATCGCCCCGCGGCGCCGGACCTTGCGGGCAGCACCGACCGGCGTTTTCCACACCTTCCACAGGCAGGGCTGGGGATGTCTTCCTCGTGGACCGGGTGTCCCGGATACTTGACACTGGATTGACAGTTCGCTATTTAGCGTCGAACATCGGGGTCTGAGGGATTGGGATTGATCCGAGGGGAGAGGGAGAGCCTGAACCGCTGCCGCGGCCGTTGGCTCGTTCGCTCCGGTACCGGCGTTTCGGCGCCAGACAAAGGAGAGTCATCGGCATGAGTAGACGACGTAGGCTGGTCGCGTCGCTTGTCGCGCTCGGCCTTCTCGTGGCGACGGCGTTTGCCGCCTACGCCACCACGAGGAGGCACTCGAGCGTGCAGACCGAGCGGATGCGGCTGGCGCGCCAGCTGCTGAAGAGCGGCGCCACGCCCGGCCGCTTCGACAAGATCGGGAACGGCGAGGCCGACCGCGGGGGCGCGAAGGACCCGTTCACGGAGGATTACTCGAACCGCGCGTTCCCGAACTCGACGATCGACTTCGCCCAGACGCAGCAGTCGATCAAGGACGCGAAGAAGATCCTGAAGCACTCGGGGACGAAGTTCCCGAAGCCGTGGGAGGCGATCGGCCCGAACACGCTGAACGTCGACACCCTCGGCACGCAGACCTTCGGGCCTCCGACGCAGTGGTCGGGCCGCATCTCGGCGCTCGCCGTCGACCCGAAGTGCAACGAGAGCTCGTGCCGCATCTACGTCGGTGCGGCGGGTGGCGGTGTCTGGCGCAGCACGAACGCGCTGGCCGCGAACCCCGGCTGGACGCAGATCTCGGACAACGGCATCCCGTCCAACTCGGTCGGCTCGATCCTGATCGACCCGACGGACCCTTCGGGGAAGACGATCTACGTCGGCACGGGGGAGGGCAACGGCGCGAGCGACAACGAAGCCGGCGTCGGCCTCTACAAGTCGACCGACGGCGGCGACACCTGGGCCCTCGTCCCGGGGAGCTTCAGCGTCGCCAAGGACCGCGCGATCTCCGCGATCGCGGTCGATCCGTCGAACTCGAGCCACATCCTCATCGGCACGACGGTGGCCCG
>VAYE01000291.1 GCA_005883235.1 Actinomycetota bacterium | reverse complement strand
GTGCTCGACGGCTCGAACGTCGAGGAGGGCGACGTCGTCGTCGGCCTTCCCTCGGCCGGCGTGCACGCGAACGGCTTCACGCTCGTCAGGCGCGTGCTCGAGCGCGAGGACTACGACGGCGACGACCTGCTCGCTCCGACGCTCCTGTACCTCGAGGACGTGCGCCGGCTTCGCCCGCACGCGCACGCGTTCGCGCACGTGACGGGCGGCGGCATCGAGGGCAACCTCGCGCGCGTCGTCCCCGACGGCCTCTGCGCCCGGATCGAGTGGGACGCGTGGGAGCGGCCGCCGGTCTTCGCCTGGCTCGCGCGGCACGTCGACGAGCTCGAGCTGCGGCGGGTCTTCAACCTGGGCCTCGGCTACCTGGCGGTCGTCGCCGAGCCGGAGCCGGGCGACCTCGTCGTCGGCCGCGTCGAGCGCGCGTGATCGGCGTCCTCGTCAGCGGCGAGGGCACGAACCTCCAAGCGTTGCTGGAGGCCGGGCTTCCGGTGGTCGCGGTTGCATCGAACAAGCCGGACGCGGGCGCGCTCGCGCGGGCGCGGGCCGCCGGCGTCGCCACCGCGTCCTTCGCGCTCGAGGACTTCCCCGACCGGGAGGCGCGCGACGCCGCGATGGCGGCCTGGCTCGCCGACCGCGGAGTCGGCCTCGTCGTGCTCGCCGGCTTCATGCACCTCCTGACGACGGCGTTCCTCGAGCGGTTTCAAGACCGGATCGTCAACGTGCATCCGTCGCTGCTGCCGGCGTTTCCGGGCGCGCACGCCGTCGAGGACCAGCTCGCCGCGGGGGTCGCCGAGTCGGGCGCGACGATCCACCTCGTCGACGAGGGCGTCGACTCGGGCGCGATCTTGCGCCAGGAGCGCGTCCCGGTGGTCGCGGGTGACACGCCCGCGACGTTGCACGAGCGGATCAAGCGCGTCGAGCATCGGCTCCTCCCGCGAGTCGTCCGAGATCTATGCGCGCGCTGATCTCCGTCTACGACAAGACCGATCTGGAGGACTTCGCGCGCGGGCTCGAGGCGCTCGGCGCGGAGCTCGTGGCGAGCGGGGGCACGGCGGCCTACCTCGAGGAGCTCGGCCTGCGTCCCGCGCGGGTCGACGAGCTCACGGACGTGCCCGAGCTCCTCGGCGGGCGCGTGAAGACCCTGCACCCGCGCGTCCACGCGGCGATCCTCGCGCGCCGCGACCGCGACGACGACCTCGCCGCGCTCGAGGAACACGACATCGAGCCGTTCGACCTCGTCTGCGTGAACCTCTACCCCTTCCTGGAGGTGGCGACGCGGTACGGCACCCAGGAGCACGAGGCGGTCGAGATGATCGACATCGGCGGGCCGACGATGCTGCGCGGGGCGGCGAAGAACTTCGCGCACGTCGCCGCCGTCTCGCGCCCCGACCAGTACGGCCGCGTCCTGCACGAGCTGCGCGAGACGGGCGGCCTGTCGCTGGAGACGCGGCGTGCCCTCGCGGCGGAGGCGTTCGCGACGACGGCCGTCTTCGAAGCGGCCGTCGCCCGCTGGTTCGCCGACCGCGAGGCCTTTCCGGAGGTCTTCACGCCGGTCTTCACGAAGTGCCGTGACCTCGCGTACGGCGAAAACCCGCACCAGCGTGCCGCGTACTACGAGGAGGCGGGCGCGCGGCGGCACCTGCTCTCGCGAGTCGACCAGCTGCACGGCAAGGACCTGTCGTTCAACAACCTCGCCGACCTCTCCGCCGGCCGCGCCTGCGCAGCGGAGTTCACGCTCGCCTGCTGCGTGATCGTCAAGCACGGAAACCCGTGCGGGGTGGCCGTCGCGGCGACGATCGAGGAGGCGTACGAGCGGGCGCTCGCCTGCGACCCGTTGTCGACCTACGGCGGGGTGGTCGTGCTGAACCGCCGTGTGGGCCGGGAGCTCGGCGAGCGGATCGCCGAGCAGTTCGTCGAGGTCCTCCTCGCGCCGGGCTTCGACGACGGCGCACTCGACGCGTTACGCGCCAAGCCCGGCACGCGGATCCTCGCCGATACCGAGCGCCGGCAGACGAACCCCGGCGAGCGCGACTACCGCCGCGTCCTCGGCGGAGTGCTCGTCCAGGACCGTGACGCGGACGTCGACGACCGCGCGGGCATGAGCGCCGTCTGCGGCTCGCCGTCGGAGGGCGACTGGGGCAACCTGCTCTTCGCGTGG
>VAYE01000282.1 GCA_005883235.1 Actinomycetota bacterium | reverse complement strand
CGGACGCTCTCGAGCACCGCCGCCTTGTCCCACGGCATGACCGACCGTAGGTCGACGATCTCCACCGACACGTCTTCTTCGGTCAACTCCTGCGCGGCCTCCTCGGCGGTGTAGACCATCGCGCCCCAAGTGACGACGCTCAGGTCGTCGCCCTCCTGATGGATGCGCGCCTTCCCGATCGGGACCTCGATCCGCTCGTCCGGGACGTCGGCCTTGATGCGGCGGTAGAGGTGCTTGTGCTCGAAGAAGAGGACCGGGTTCGGATCCTGGATCGCGCTTGCGATCAGGCCCTTCGCGTCCTCGGGCGTCGCGGGGCACACGCACTTGAGCCCCGGGATGTGCGCGAAGGAGCTCTCGGGGTTCTGCGAGTGGAACGGGCCCCCGGAGAAGCCGCCGCCCGAGGGCAGCCGGACGGTGATCGGCACCGGTGTCCCGGCGCGCCAGCGCTGCTTGGCCGCGACGGTCACGAGCTGGTCCCAGCCGCACGAGATGAAGTCCGCGAACTGCATCTCCGCCACGGGCCGCATGCCCATGATCGCGGCGCCGGTGCAGCTGCCGATGATCGCCGTCTCGGCGAGCGGCGCGTCGATGACGCGCCAGGGGCCGAACTCCTCCTGGAACCCGAGCGTGACCTTGAAGGCTCCGCCGTACACGCCCACGTCCTCGCCGATCACGAAGACGCGCTTGTCGCGGCGCATCTCCTCGCGGAGGCCGTCGGAGATCGCCTGCAGGTACGTCTTCTCGGCCATTATTTGTGGTGGGGGGTGTCGAGGTCCTCGGGGCTCGCGTAGACGCCCTCGAGGAGCTGCTGCGGCTCCGGAAGGGGCGACTCCTCGGCGCGCTTGAGCGCGTCGTTCAGGAGCTTCTTGACCCCGCTAGCGATCTCCTCTTCCTCCTCGTCGCCGAGCTCGGCGTTCTCGCGAAGCCAGGTGCGGAAGCGCTCGAGCGGATCGTTCTTCGCCCATTCCTCGAACATCGGCTTCGGCACGTAGAAGGCGTCGTCGTGGACGGCGTGGCCTTCCATGCGCAGGGTCAGGCACTCGACGAGCGTCGGCCCAGCGCCTTCGCGCGCGCGCTCGATCGCGCGCTTCGCCTCGCGGTAGACGGCGAGGACGTCGGTGCCGTCGACGACGACGCCTTCGAAGCCGTACGACTGCGCCCGGTCGGCGACGTGCTCGGTCGCGTACTCGAGGTGCGTCGGCGTCGAGTACGCCCACTGGTTGTTGTCGCAGACGAAGACGACGGGGAGCCGGCGCGTGCCGGCGAATGTCATCGCCTCGTGCGTGTCACCGCGCGCCGAGGCGCCCTCGCCGAACCAGCCGACCGCAACGCGTCGTTCCTCGCGGATCCGGAACGCGAGCGCGCAGCCGGTCGCGACGGGGAGCATCGCCGGGAGGTGGCTCACCATGGCGATCAGCCCCAGCCGCGAGTCGGCCATGTGGACGTTGCCGTCCTTGCCGCGCGTCGGCCCGTCCACCCGGCCCATGTACTGCGCGAAGACGCGCCAGGGCTCGACGCCGCGCGTGATGTGGACGCCCATGTCGCGGTGGAGCGGCGTCCCCACGTCCTCAGGGCCCATGGCCGTCGCGACGCCGACCGAAGCGGCCTCGTTCCCGCGGCCCGTGTAGAACGAGCCCGGAATCTTCCCCTGCCGGTAGAGGATGTGGCCGCGCTCCTCGACCCCGCGGGTGATCAGGAGGTTGCGATAGACGGCGAGCAGATCC
>VAYE01000281.1 GCA_005883235.1 Actinomycetota bacterium | reverse complement strand
GCAGCGCGTCCCGCAGCGCCGGCGCGGCCGCAAGGTCGAGCTCGCCGGCGAGCGAGAGCACGAGGGCCTCCCCGCGCTCGGCGAGGCCGACGATCGGCTCGCGGCTTGACCCGAGCTCCGCCACGGGAGTGACTCCTTCTGCGTAGACGACGGCGCGCCGAAGCGGGGGAGGGGCTGCGACGCGCCGTAGTCGATTGAAGCAACTTTCGGCCGGGCTAGGCAACCTCCCCGTTTGACGAGAGACCGCCCGGAACGCGATCGTTCCGAAGATGGAAGCTCCCTCGGTCGCCGCCGTCGCCGCCCGCGCGAGCGGCGAGAACTTCCCTGTGGCCTCGCTGCTCTTCCCGCGCCGCCTGCGCCCGCACCTGCGCCGCGTCGGGAGCTCGCGCCGACGATTGTGGAGTTCGACCTGCCGCGCGAGCCGTTCCTGCGCCTCATCGAGGCCAACCGGATGGACCAGCGCATCGCCGAGTACGAGACGTGGGCCGACCTGAAGGGCTACTGCGTGCACTCGGCCGACCCGTGCGGCCGGCTCGTCCTCGGCCTGCTTCGGCGCGCCGACGACCCCGCGCTCGTCACGGCCTCCGACGACGTCTGCACCGGCCTCCAGCTCGTGAACTTCCTCCAGGACGTGCCGCGGGACCTCGACCTCGGCCGGATCTACCTCCCCGCGGAGGACCGGCGGCGCTTCGGCGTCGCCGAGCTCTCGCGCGCGAACGAGCCGCTGCGACGGCTGCTCGCCTTCGAGTCGGAGCGGGCCGCGTCGCTCCTCGAGGGTGGGGGCCGGCGGCTGCGCGCAGGGCTCGGTGGGAGGATCGGCCGTGCGGTGTGGCTCTTCGCCCGCGGCGGGCTCGCGGCGCTCGAGGCGCTCGAGGCCGCCGACTACGACGTCTTCACGCGCCGGCCGAGCCCCTCGCGGGCGCGGCTCGCGCGGGCTGCGGTGGCGGCGCTCGTCAGATGACGGCGGCGCAGGCCTACGCGGAGGTCGAGCGGCTGACGCGCCGGCGGGCGCGCAACTTCGCCTACGGGATCATGGTGCTTCCGCGGCCGAAGCGGCGTGCGATCGCCGCCGTCTACGCGTTCGCGCGGGAGGTCGACGACGTCGCCGACGGCGAGCTTCCCGTCGCCGAGAAGCGCGCGCGGCTCGAGGCGCTCGGGCACGCGCTCGACGCGAGCCCGAACGGCAGCGCCACGCTCGTCGCGCTCGCGGACGCGCGCGCCCGCTACGGCATCCCGGACGAGGCGCTCCACGACCTCGTCGACGGCGGCCTGAGAGACCTCGAGCAGACGCGGTACGCGACCTTCGACGACCTGCGCGGCTACTGCCGCCTCGTCGCGGGCGCCGTGGGACGCGCGTGCCTGCCGGTCTACGGCGGGCGGGACGCCGAGCGCGCCGAGACGCTCGGGATCGCGCTCCAGCTCATCAACATCCTCCGCGACGTGGCCGAGGACTGGCGGCTCGGCCGCGTGTACCTGCCGCAGGACGAGCTGGCTTCCTTCGGCGTGTCCGAGGAGGACATCGCCGCCGGCCGCTGCACGCCGAGCTGGCGCTCGCTCGCCGCCTTCCAGGCCGAGCGGGCCCGCGCCCACCTCGCCGAGGGGCTCGAGCTCGTGCGCGAGCTCGACGGTCGGAGCGCGCTCTGCGTCTCCACCTTCGCCGGCCTCTACCGCGCGACACTCGACCGCATCGAAGCCGACGGGTTCGACGTCTTCGGCGGCTCGGTGCGGCTCTCGCCGCTCGCGAAGCTCCGCGTCGTCGGGGCGGGGCTCCTGCGATGAGGGCGGCCGTCGTCGGAGGCGGGCTCGCCGGGCTCGCCGCCGCGCTCGAGCTCGTCGACGCCGGGCACGACGTGACGCTGTACGAGGCGCGGCCGACGCTCGGCGGCAAGGTGCAGACCCTCCCGCCCCGCGACGGCGATCCGGATCCTCCGCCCGACAACGGCCAGCACATCGCGCTCGGCTGCTTCACCGCGTACCTCCGCTTCCTCGAGCGGATCGGCTCCGCCGAGAAGGTTCGCCGCGCGCCACTCGCGCTGCCGGTGATCGACGAGCGCGGCCGCGTCGCGACGATCGGCTACGGGCTCCTGCCGCTCCTCCGCTACCGGCACGTCTCGCTCGCCGACCGGCTGCGGATCGTGCGCTTCGCCGCGCGCGTCGCCCGGATCGAGCCGGGGGCGCGCACCTTCGGCGAGCTCCTGCGCGCGGAGGGGCAGTCCGCCGCCGCGATCGAGCGCTTCTGGGAGGTCTTCCTGCGCCCGGCGCTGAACCTGCGCGTGGACGAGGTGGACGCGGCCACGGCGCTCTTCACCGTGGCGACCGCGCTTCGGTCCGGGCGGGCCGCGAGCGACCTCGTCCTGCCGGCGGCGCCGCTCGGCGAGGTCCACGGCGAGGCGGCGCGCCGTGCGCTGGAGGAGGCCGGCGCCACCGTCCACACGGGCATGCGCGTCGACGACCCCGACTCGCTCGACGCCGACCTCGTCGTGCTCGCCGTGCCGCCGGAGGAGGGTCCCTTCGAGCATTCCCCGATCGTCAGCGTCCACTTGCTCTTCGACCGGCGCATCCTGCGACACCGGCTAGCCGCGTTCCTGGGCAGCGCAGCGCACTGGGTCTTCGACCGGGGGCGGCTGACGGGCCACGAGCAGGCGACGATCGCGCTCCGGCCGGGGGTGGAGCGGCCGGCGCCGGGCCTCGTGCGGCCCGGCGTCGCCCGCGCCGGCGCGTGGCTCGACACCGGCTGGCCGGTGACGATGGAGAGCGCCGTCGCGAGCGGCGTGACGGCGGCTCGTGCGCTTGCGCACGACAACACCCCTAAGGTTGCGGCGTGACGATCGCGCCGGGGCGGATCGAGACCCGGGTCGACGAGGCCGTAGAGCGAGCGACGGCGCGGCTACTCGAGCTCCAGCATCCCGACGGCTGGTGGGTCGGCGAGCTCGAGTCGAACGCGACGATGATCGCCCAGCACCTGTTCTGGCACCACGTGCTCGGGCTGCGGACGCCGGAGCTCGACCGGAAGATCGCGAACGAGCTCCTCGCGCGTCAGCGCGAGGACGGGACGTGGTCGATCTGGTTCGAGGGGCCGCCCGACCTCTCGACGTCGATCGAGGCATACGCGGCGCTCCGCCTCGCCGGTGTCGACCCCGGGCCTCGCGCGCGCGACTTCATCACGGCTCAGGGCGGCGTCCGTCGCGCGCGCGTCTTCACGAAGTGCTTCCTCGCCCTGCTCGGCCAGTGGCCGTGGCAGTGGATCCCCACCGTGCCGCCGGAGCTGATCCTCCTGCCGCCCTGGGCGCCGCTCTCGGTCTACGACTTCTCGTGCTGGGCGCGCCAGACGATCGTCCCCTTGTCCGTCGTGATGGCCCTCCGGCCCGTGCGGCCGGCGGCGATCGAGCTCCGGGAGATCGGGGCCCGGCCCTGGCCGAGCCGACCCGTGCGGCCGAGGAGCGCGCTGCGGCGGCGCGCGATCGCGGTCGCCGAGCGGTGGGTGCGCGAGCGGCAGGAGGCCGACGGCTCGTGGGGCGGGATCCAGCCACCCTGGGTCTGGTCGATCGTCATGCTCGCCGCGCTCGGGCACGGCTTCGAGGACGAGACGCTGCGTCGGGCGGTCGAGGGCTGGCGCGGCTTCACCGTCGACGAGGGCGATCGCCTCCGGCCGGAGGCGTGCCAGTCACCGGTGTGGGACACGGCCCTCGCGGTCCTGGCCCTTCGGGAGGCCGGCGTCTCGGCCGACCATCCGGCGCTGCGCGCCGCGGGGGAATGGCTCCTGCGTGAGGAGGTCACCGTCAAAGGCGACTGGGCGATCCGCCGGCCCGACCTCGCCCCCGGGGGCTGGGCTTTCGAGTTCGAGAACGACCTCTACCCCGACGTCGACGACACCGCGGTCGTCGCGCTCGCGCTCCGCTCGCTCGATCTCGGCGAGGAGGCGGTTCGGCGCGGGCTCGACTGGATCGTCGGGATGCAGTCCTCCGGCGGAGGCTGGGGCGCCTTCGACGTCGACA
>VAYE01000280.1 GCA_005883235.1 Actinomycetota bacterium | reverse complement strand
CGCCCAGGGCTCGAGCTCCTCGTCCGGGTACCTGCCCCCGTCGCTTCCCGAGTGGAAGCGGAGGAAGGTCCAGCCGGCCGTCAGCTCGTGTGTCTGGAAGGGTCGCCGCGGATCGTCGCCGATCACGAGCGCCGCCTCGTGGGAGCGGAGGAGCTCGTACACCTCGTCGCAGAACCAGCTCGCGTGGCGGAACTCGAAGCAGTGACGGCCCGGCGGAAGCGCCGCGAGCGCGCCGGCAAGTCGCTCGTCGTCACGGTGGAAGTTCCCGGGAAGCTGCCACAGCACCGGCCCCAGCTTCGGCGAGCGAGCGAGCGGCGCGATCCGCTCGTAGAAGAGCGCGATCGACGGCGGCACGTCCGTCAGGCGCTTGACGTGCGTGACGTAGCGGCTCATCTTCACCGCGAAGAGGAAGCCCGGCGGGCTCTCGGCCACCCAGCGCGCCACCGCCTCGACGCGCGGCAGGCGGTAGAAGGTGCTGTTGATCTCGACGGTGTCGAAGAACTCCGCGTAGCGCTCGAGCCAGCGCCTCGGCGGGAGTCCCTTCGGGTAGAAGATCTCCCGCCAGTGCTTGTAGTTCCAGCCTGAGCAGCCTACGCGGACAGCGCCGCGGCGAGTCGTCGGCACAGCTCGGGCGTACCCGCTGCGACCACGCGCGAACGCCCGGTCACGTCCAGCGGAGCGGCATCGAAGGGCGGCGTCTCCACGAGCTCGATGGCCAGGCCCCGCTCGCGGACGAGGAGCTGCGCGGCCGCGATGTCGACTGCTCGCGCCGGCTTCAGCGAGCAGACGGCGTCCAGGCGCCCTGCCGCGAGGTTGCAGAGGGCGAGCGCGAGCGAGCCCATGATGCGCAGGCGATAGGCGAGCCCCACCACCGCTGCGGCCCGCTCGGCGACGAGGGAGGTGAGCGTCGCCTCGAAGGCGAGCGTCTCGATCTCGTGCTTCGGGAGCTCGGGCCCAAGGGGACGCCCGTCGAGGAACGCGCCCGCGCCGCGGCGCGCCGTCCACTCTTCGCCCGTTCCGAAGTCGTGGAGGTAGGCGAGCTCGACGTCCGCCATCGTGTCGCCGTCGGCGACCGCGATCGACAGGCAGAAGTGCGGGATGCCGCGCTTCGCGTTCAGCGAGCCGTCGATCGGGTCGACGACGACGCGGCGCGGTCCTCCCGAGCCGAATTGCCGCTCGCCGAGCTCCTCCGAGACGAGCACGAAGTCCTCGCCCGTCTGTTCGAGCCGGCGCACGATCGCCGCCTCGGCGGCCGCGTCGACGGCAGTCGTCTCGTCGCCGCCCTCGCCGGAGCCGACGACCGGCTCGCGCTCGGCCCGCCCGGGCAGCTCGGCCAGCACGCGACGTACGTCCTCGGCCGCCGCGCGGCAGGTGGCGAGCCAAGGCTCCACTGCGCCGACCTTACTAGGACCTAGAATCGCCTCGTGACCACGATCGTCGAGCTCGCCGAGGACCGCGTGGTCGAGGGCACCTTCGGCGTGGCGCGGAAGGAGCGGCTGCGCACGAAGACGGGCACGCCGTACCTCGCCCTCGAGCTCGTCGATCCATCCGGCCGCATCGACGCGCGCGTGTGGCAGGACGTGGAGCTTTTGGACGGCCGCTTCGGCGAGGGCGACGCGGTGCACGTGCTCGGGCGCGTCGAGCGCTTCCGCGACCGCCTCCAGCTCGCCGTTCGCTCGATCGAGCCCGCAGCGGACGTCGATCCGCAGTCGATGACGCCGGCGCTCCGGCGCGACGCGGACGAGCTGGAGGGCTTCCGCGAGTTCCTGACCGCCGAGATCTCGCACGCGGGGCTCCGAGGAACGGTCGAGCGGGTGCTCGCCGACCGCGCCTTACGAGAGCTGCCGGCGACCCTCGAGGGCCATCACTCGTACGCGGGCGGGCTCCTGGAGCACACCGTCGGTGTGGCGACCCTCTGCCGCGAGACGGCGCAGCTCCACCCGAGGCTACGCGCCGACCTGCTGCTCGCGGCGGCGTTGCTCCATGACGTGGGGCGCACGCTCGAGCTGGGTCGGGGACCCGTCTTCAAGCAGACGGAGGAGGGGAGGCTCCTCGGCCACGTCCACCTCGGCCTCCGCCTCGTCGAGGAACGGTCGCGCGAGCTCGAGGCGGACGCGCGGGCCGAGCTCCTGCACGCGATCTCGGTGCACCA
>VAYE01000146.1 GCA_005883235.1 Actinomycetota bacterium | reverse complement strand
CCTTCTGGGTGCCGGAGTTCGGCCAGAAGCAGGACACCGTGCCGGGGCTGACGACCAAGCTCGTCATCACGCCCGATCGGGTCGGCACCTACCCGGTCATCTGCACCGAGCTCTGCGGCCTCGGCCACGCCGTCATGCGGACGAGCGCCATCGTCATGAAGCCGGCCGACTTCGACGCGTGGGTCAACAAGCAGGGCCAGGCGCTCGGGGGCCCAGCCGGCCAGGCCGGCAAGACCGTCTTCGTGAACAACGGCTGCAACTCATGCCACACGCTGAAGGCGGCGGGCGCGACCGCGAAGGTCGGGCCTGACCTCGACAACCTCCCGCAGGAGGCGCAGGGCGCCGCCAAGCCGCTCGCGGCGTTCGTGCGCGAGTCGATCGTCAACCCGAACGCGTACGTCGCGCCCGGCTTCCCGAAGAACGTCATGCCGCAGACGTTCTCGCAGCTCCCGAAGACGCAGCTTGACTCGCTCGTCCAGTTCCTCGTGTCCTCCACGAGGAAGGGTCGATGACCACCGTCGCGCCCGAGCACGTGCACGAGCACGCCGCCCGTCCGGCGCCGACCGGCTGGCGGCGCCTCCTAGCCCCGGGGTGGCTGCGCGTCCCGTGGATGATCGCGCTCTTCTTCGGGATCGGCGCGGGGATCACGGTTCTCGTCCGCTGGTTCGAGGGCTGGCATCCGATCTGGAAGGGCTCGATCATCACCACCGTCGAGCTCACGTCGGTGCCGATCGGCTTCCTGGCGGGGATCGGCGCCTTCGACTACTGGGCTCGCTACTTCTCGGGCGCCCCGACGGTGCCGGAGGACCACTCCGGCCACGGCGCCCGCAGCTGGCGCGACTACTTCCGGGTCAACACCGACCACAAGGTGATCGGCGTCCAGTACCTCGTCACGACGATCTTCTTCTTCCTCGCCGGCGGGCTGCTCGCGATGTTCGTCCGCGCCGAGCTCGCGAAGCCCGGGATGCAGTTCTTCGACAACCAGACCTACAACGGCCTCTTCTCCGTCCACGCGTCGCTGATGATCTTCCTGTTCGTGATCCCGGCCTTCGCAGGGCTCGCGAACTTCGTCGTGCCGCTGATGCTCGGCGCGCCCGACATGGCGTTCCCGCGGCTGAACGCCCTCTCCTTCTGGCTGCTGCCGATCGCCGGCTTGATGATGCTCGGCAGCTTCCTCGTGCCCGGCGGCGCCTTCGCGACGGGCTGGACGAGCTACGCGCCGCTCGCCGTGCACCAGCCGCTCGGCCAGGTGTTCTTCAACATGGGCGTCCAGTGGGCGGGCGCGTCGTCGATCATGACCGCGCTCAACTTCCTCGTCACGATCATCACGATGCGCGCGCCGGGGATGACCTTCTGGCGCATGCCGCTCCTCGTCTGGGCGAACTTCACGACGTCGCTCCTCGTCGTGATCGCGACGCCGTTCATCGCCGGCTCGCAGTTCTTCGTCATGTTCGACCGGGTGATGCACACCCACTTCTTCGACCCCGGCCACGGCGGCTATCCGCTCGCCTACCAGCACATCTTCTGGTTCTACTCGCACCCGGCCGTCTACATCATGATGCTGCCCGGCTTCGGCATCGCCTCCGAGGTGATCTCGGTGATGTCGAGGAAGCCGATCTTCGGCTACCGGCTGATGGCGCTCTCGCTGCTCGCCATCCTCGTCCTCGGCTTCTCGGTGTGGGCGCACCACATGTTCGTGTCGGGGATGGCGCCGTGGCTCCGCGTGCCGATGATGGCGACGACCCTCCTGATCGCGATACCGACCGGGATCAAGGTCTTCAGCTGGCTGGCGACCATGTGGGAGGGCCGGATCAACTTCTCGACCCCGATGCTCTTCGCCGTCGGCTTCGTGTCGATGTTCGTGATCGGCGGCCTCTCCGGGATCTACCTCGGCGCAGTCCCGATCGACATCCACGTCTCCGACACGGCCTTCGTCGTCGCGCACATCCACTACGTGCTCTTCGGCGGCTCCCTATTCACGATCTTCGCCGGCATCTACTACTGGTTCCCGAAGATGACCGGCCGGATGTACAACGAGCGGCTCGGCAAGCTCCACTTCTGGCTCACGTTCGTCGGGTTCAACCTCACCTTCTTCCCGATGCACCTGATCGGCGTCCAGGGTATGCCGCGGCGCGTCGCCGACTACGCGCCCAGGTTCGCCGACTGGAACCTGTTCATCTCGCTCGCCTCGTTCGGCCTCGGCGCCTCGACGGTGGTGTTCCTCTACAACATGATCTGGAGCTGGCGGTTCGGGCCGCCTGCGGGCGGGAATCCCTGGCGGGCGCTGACGCTCGAGTGGCAGGTCTCCTCGCCGCCGCCGATCTTCAACTTCGACGAGATCCCGCAGGTCGTCGGGAGCCCATACGAGTACGGCGTACCCGGCGCGCGCCACGCCGTCCTGAACGGCGAGCGCGCCGGCGAGCTCGAGCAGGTGCGCGGGCCGTGAGCGCCGAAGAAGCGCCGCGGGAGATCCTCGCGGTCGCGAACGAGACCGTCGCCGGGCAGAGCCTCCTCGACGCGGTGAAGCGGCAAGCGCGCAAGGGTTCGATCCGCGTCACCGTCCTGTGCCCGATCAACCACCCGCGCGAGGGCTACGTCGTCTACGAGGACACCCGTCGCGCGGCCGCCGGGCGACGGCTCGACCACACGCTCGAGCTGCTCCGCGGCTCCGGCGTCGCCGCCCACGGGCTCGTCGTCGACGCCGACCCCGTCAGCGCCGTGCGCGACGCGATCGCCCAGCTCGAGCCGGACGCGATCATCGTGTCGACCCACCCGGAGTCGAAGTCGGGGTGGCTGCGGCGGGACGTCGTCGACCGCATCCGCTCGGCCGCCGGCTCGATCCCGGTCGAGCACGTCGTCGCCGACATGGAGCGCGAGGAGGGCAGCCAGGCGAACGTCCTCGTGGTCGCGAACGAGACCGTCGTCGGCGAGCCGCTGCTCCAGCGGATCCGCGAGCGCGCGCGCAGGTCGCCCGCGAGCTTTCTCATCGTCTCGCCGCAGAGCGACGCGACGCAGTCCTCCCATCCCGAGGCCGAGCGGCGGCTGCGCCGCGCGCTGGCGACCCTGCGCGCAGAGGGCATCGAGGCCCACGGGCAGATCGCCCATCCCGACCCCTTCACGGCGGCGATGCAGGCGGTCTCCGACGAGCGGATCGACCAGATCATCGTCTCGACCTTCCCGGGCGAGCGGTCCGGCTGGCTCAAGCGGGACGTCGTCGGCCGGCTGCGCAAGGAGACGCGCATCCCGGTCGAGCACGTCGTCGTCGAAGCGGCGGCCGTGGGGGCGGCCCGCTAGCCGTGGCCGCTCACGCCGAAGCCCACCACGGGCCGCCGATCGCGCACCAGAGCTCGCGGGTCGACGCGCCGATGCTCGGCATCTTCCTCTTCATCGCGTCGGAGATCATGCTCTTCGGCGCGTTCTTCACGGCGTACTTCTTCGTCCGCGTCGCCGCCGGGACGCCGTGGCCGACCCCGCCCTTCCACCTGCCCGTGTTCGTCGCCGGCGTGAACACGGTGATCCTCGTCACCTCGAGCTTCACGATGCACTGGGCGCTGCAGTCGATCAAGCGCGACAACCACGCGGGCCTCAAGGCGGGGCTCTTGCTCACGTTCTTGATGGGCCTGACCTTCTTGCTCACGCAGATCAGGGAGTACTCGCGGATCGGCTTCGCGCCGAAGGACAACGCCTTCGCGACGATCTTCTACTGCCTCACCGGCCTGCACGGCGCCCACGTCGCGGTCGGGCTCCTGCTGCTCCTCGCGGCGACGATTCGCGCCTTCCGCGGGCACTACTCGTCCACCGCCCACCACGGGGTCGAGATTCCCGGGATCTACTGGCACTTCGTGGACGTAATGTGGATCGTCGTGTACTCGACCGTCTACATCCTCTGAGGCGCCTGGCGTGATCAACCCGCTGCGAAGCGAAGCCGAGGCGTTCAGGTTCCTCCTCGCCACCGTCGCCTACTTCGCGGCGATCGTGCTGGCGACGGCGCTCGGCGGGCGCTGGGTCGGCCTGGCGGTCTTCATCGTCCTGAGCGCGGCCGTGCTCGGCTGGTGGCTCCACGCGCGGCGCACCGAGGCGCCGGTGCGGACGAGGCCGACGCGGCAGTCGGCCGCCGACGCCCGGCGGATCCTCGTGATCGCGAACGAGACGGTCGGCGGTGGAACGCTTCGCGACTGCATCCGCGAGAAGACCGAGGGCTATCGCGCGGAGGTGCTCGTCGTGACGCCCGCGTTGAACTCGCCGCTCAGGCATTGGGCCTCGGACGAGGACGAGGCGCGTGCGGCGGCGCAGAAGCGGCTGGACGCGAGTCTCGGGCGTCTGCGCTCGGCCGGCATCCAGGCGCGTGGCGAGGTCGGCGACGGCGAGCCGCTGCAGGCGATCGAGGACGCCCTGCGGACGTTCGGGGCCGACGAGATCATCATCTCGACCCACCCGGAGGGCCGCTCGCACTGGCTCGAGCGAGGCGTCGTGAGCGGCGCGCGCGAGCGCTTCGCGGTGCCGATCACGCACGTCGTGGTCGACCTGGAGGCCGAGCGCGAAGAGGTTCGGTAGCGGGGCGCGGGGCGGCCCCATCCCAAACCCCCACCCACCCACGGGGAGCGAAAACGGTAGCCGCTCGAAACGCGCGCGACCGTGCCGAAAGCGTTACTTCTTGCCGGCGTGCGAGGCGACGTACTTCGCGACCGCCGCGATCTGCGCGGCCGTGAGCTTGCCCTTGAAGGCGGGCATGATCGCCCCGCCGTTGATCACCTGGCGCTGCACCCGCGCGAACGCCGGCTTGAGCTGGTCGAGGTTCGGGCCTACCGTCCCGCTCGCCCCCGCCGCCGCGAGCGTGTGACAGCTCGCGCAGCTCGACGTGAAGATCGTCTTCCCGTGCGTGCTCGTCGTTCCGCCGCCCGATGCCGCCGCCGCGAGCGACGACGTGGTGCCGGCGACCGACGCCACGTACGCGGCGACGTCGTCGACCGCCTTGCCCATGACGAGGTTGGCCGGCATGTTTACGCCCTCGTCGCGTTGAGCGGGAAACTTGATCTGGTCGGCGACCACCTGACGGATCGTGCTGTCCTCGAAGTGCGTGTCGCTGCCTGGAGCCCGCATGGCCGCGAAGGCCTCGTCTAGGTTCGGCCCGACCTTGCCGTTCGCACCCGCGGCACCCAGCGTGTGGCAGCTGGCGCACTTGGCGACGAAGAGCGACTTCCCGCTCTGCGTGTTCCCGCCCGCAGCGACTCCGCCCGTGCCGCAGCCCGCGCCCAGGAGTGCGACGGCAGCGAGGAGGGCGGCGAGCGGAAGCCGCACCGGGCCTACGCGGGCGGCTGGCTCGACGACTGGAGCTGCTCGAGCGCCTCGCTCCGCGACGGATAGATCGTGAAGACGCGGTCGAGGCCGGTGATCTCGAAGATCTTCGTGATGTTGCGGTCGCTGCAGACGAGCGACAGCTGACCGTCGTTGGTACGCAGCCGCTTGACGCCGCCGACGAGCACCCCGAGCGTCGTCGAGTCGATGAAGGTCGTGTCCGAGAAGTCGACGACCACGTGCTTCGCGCCCTGGCCGATCACCTCCAGCAGCTGCTGCTTGAACTCCGGCGCGGTGTAGAGGTCGACCTCTCCCGCGAGGGAGATGACGTAGCTCGCATCGCCAAGCTCTTCGGTCTTGATGTCGAAGTTCATCGCTCCCCCGGTAGCGGACTCAAGGCGGCCGGAGTCTAACGAGTCGAGGAACCGCCGACCGAGGGGGCCGACTTGAGGAGCTTGATGCGCTGCCTGACCTGCGGGGCGCTCGGGTCGTCCGGGGCGAGCTTGAGGAAGCGCTTGTAGGCCGCGATCGCCGTCTTGTAGTCGGTTGCCGTCTCGGCGGCGCTCGCGAGCTGCAGCTGGACGGTCGGGTCGTTCGGGGTCCGCGCGGCCACCCGGCGATAGGCGCCGACCGCCGAGGCGTAGGCGGACTGCATCTGCTGGTAGGCGGTCGTGAAGGCCGAGGTTGCGGGCCCGGTGGATGCGTCGGTGATCGGGTTCTTCCCGACGGCTGAGCCGAGCTTCCCGCCGACGGCCGGCGTGAAGAGCGTGCCCTGGCTGAGCTGCGCCTGGGCTACCTGGGCCTGCTGTCGCGCCGCGTCGGCCTGGTTGAGGTAGAGCGCGGCGAGCTCCGTCAGTCCGCTGACGTCCCTTGGCCGGAGCCGCGTGTAGTTGCTCAGGGCGTCGATCGCCCTTGTGTTGTCGCGCTTCGCCTCGTAGGCGCGCGCGAGGTCGTGGTACGCCGCCGCGTCGTTCGGGTTCTTCTTCAGACGGTCTTGCGCCTTGCCGACCGAGGTCCCGGACGAGCCGCCGCCGCCGCCGAAGATGTTCCCTCGCAGGAGGTCGCCGATGCCCGACGAGCCGGAGCCGACTCCCAGGAAGACGAAGCTCAGCGCGAAGACGAGCGCGAGGAAGATGAAGATCGGCTTCGTCGAGCGGCGAAGCCGCATGAAGAACATCGTCTGCTCGGCGACGGGAGGCTTGCGTGCTGCGCGCGGGCGGGCCGCGGCCTTCGCCGGGCGGGGACGCTGCTTCGCGGCTCCACGGGCCATTCGCGCCCTAGGGTACCGCCCAGTCGTAGGAGTCGCCGATCCCGCGTAGGTGGGCCTTGAAGTCCGCGTCCTGGAGAGCCCCGGCGAGGCCCGCGTCGAAGGCGCGCCGCGGATCGAGCCCGAGGCTCCGGGCGGTCTCGTAGTCGCGCGTGAGGTCGGTGTCGAACATGGCGGGATCGTCGGTCGAGATCGAGCAGAGAACGCCTGCCTCGAGGAGTCGCGGCAGCGGATGGGCCTCGAGCGATGGCACCGCGCCGGTGCGGAGGTTCGAGATCGGGCAGACGTCGAGGACGATCTGCCGTGCGACGAGCTCTCGTACGAGCGCCGGATCCTCGATCGCACGGATACCGTGGCGCACCCGGTCGGCCTCGAGCGCGTCGAGCGCGCCCCAGATCGAGACCGGGCCCACCACCTCGCCGGCGTGCGGCACGGACGCGAGCCCCTCGGCGCGCGCGTTCCGAAAAACCTCAGCGTACGGCTCCGGCGGAAACTCGGCTTCGAGCCCTCCGAGCCCCACGCCCGCCATCCCGTACCGAAGCGCGTACCGAACGGTCTCCCGAGCCTCGTCGAGCGTGAACCCGCGCGGGATGTCGGGTGTGAGCGCGATCTCGACGCCGTGGAGCTCGCGCGCCTCGTCCGCGCCGTCACGGAACCCGGAATAGATCTCGTCCCACGGGACGCCGCGCCGTGCGCGCTCGGCCGGCGAGAAGATCCCTTCGACGTACACCGCGCCGTGCGAGGCCGCCTCGGCCGCGTAGTCGACGACGACCTGGCGGAAGTCCCGTTCGGTCTGCAACGCGTTCGTGGTCAGGACCCACACCTCGATGAAGTGCGCGAAGTCGTGGAACTCGTACAGCTCGGCGAGGCCTTCGACCGTGTCGGCCGGAAGCGGGTAGTCGTTTCGGCGCGCGATCTCGAGCAGCGTCGCCGGGCGCACAGTTCCCTCGAGGTGAACGTGCAGCTCGATCTTCGGATAGGGCGTCAAGAAGGCTCGGCGGCGGCTTCTCGAACTCCGAAGCGGCGCTCCATCAGCACGGCGAGCCAGATCGAGCCCTCGTAGAGGATCACGCCAGCAGCACCGCGGTCGCGAAGGAGAAGTAGTCGCGCGCCCGGATCTGGATGTGGTACAGCCGGTCGTCGTAGTGCGTGAGGAAGCGGAGGGCCTGCGGCAGCACGAGCCAGTAGCCGAAGGCGATTCCGGCCGCGAGGAGCGTGCTCGCGAAGAGGACGAAGAGCGCGACGAGCCGCTGCGAGCTCTCCTCGAAGGCGGGCGCGAGGAAGCTCCAGAGCTGCCAGAGCAGGATCGGGAAGGCGAGCGCCAAGCCCGCCATCAGGCTGATCTTGAAGGAGGTCAGGAACGGCTCGGCCACGCCGAAGGTGATCAGGTGCCGCCGGTCGGCCGGCAGCGGCCGCTCGAGCCACAGGATGAGGTGGCGGTGGAAGACGAACGTCACCGCCGTCGTGACGGCCACGGCGACGATCGAGATGATGATCCGAGTGCGAAGCTCGTCGAGGTGCTCGACCAGCGTCGCCTCTTCGCCGTGGCCGAGGCGCCGCGGGATCTTCAATCCCGATCCCCAGAAGGCACCGCTTGCGGTGCCGCCATCAGGACGCGCGGGCTTTGCCCGGGCGTCCGTCTGAAACGACCGGTCGACCCGCCTGCACTTCGGCGACCCGCTCTAAACCGTGTCGCGCTCGCGGGGCGCGGCCGGCGCGGTTGTGTCCTGCGTGCCGACCGGGGGCTCGACGGCGGCGGACTCGAGCTGCCGCGGCTCGTCGTCGTCCTTGCCGGTCACGGAGTCCTTGAACTCGCGCATGCCCTTGCCGAGCGAGCGTCCGATCTCCGGCAAACGCTTCGCGCCGAAGAGCAAGAGCGCAACCAGGAGCAGAAGGACGATCTCGCCGGTTCCGATATTCGGCATTGCAAGGAGGATAGCGCGTTTGGCCCGACGGTCCGGGGGAGACCAAGAGCCAATGCGAAGGAAGCCGCTGGGAGAGCAGATCGTCGTCGTCACGGGTGCCTCGAGCGGGCTGGGACGCGCGATCGCGCGCCTCGCCGGGGAGCGCGGAGCGAAGGTCGTCGTCACGGCGCGGAACGCCGAGGCGCTCGACAACGCGGCGGCCGAGATCGAGGCGTCGGGCTCCGAGGCGCTGGCCGTCCCGGCCGACCACGCCGTGCAGGACGAGGTGGCGCGGGTGGTGGAGCAGGCGATCGACCGCTTCGGCCGGATCGACACCTACTGCTCGAACGCGATCGTCACGGTCTACGCCGAGGCGGAGCGCCTCGAGCCGGCCGAGCTTCGCCGCGTGCTGGACGTGAACTTCTTCGGGATGGTCTACGGCTTCTGGGCCGCGCTCCCGCACTTGAAGGAGAGCAAGGGCACGTTCCTCCAGGTGAGCTCGGCGCTCGCCTACCGAGGGATCCCGCTCCAGGCCGCCTATTGCTCGTCGAAGGCGGCGGGCAGGACGTTCCTCGAGTCGGCCAGGGTCGAGCTGGAGAAGGAGGGGACCGAGGTGGCCGTGTCGCTCGTCCTGCCCGGCGCGATCAACACGCCGCAGTTCGACCGCGACCGGCAGAAGATCGGCTACCAGCCGCAGCCCGTGCCGCCGATCTACCAGCCCGAGCCCTTCGCGGAGGCCGTTCTGCACTGCATGGAACACCCGATCCGCGAGCTGCCGATCGGCTGGGGCGCGCAGAAGCTGCTCTGGGGTCAGAAGCTCTCGCCGCGCGCGGGCGACCTGATGCTTCTCCGCATGGGCTGGAAGGGCCAGCACACCGGTGAGCCGAAGCCCGTC
>VAYE01000277.1 GCA_005883235.1 Actinomycetota bacterium | reverse complement strand
GCAGCTACGAGGGCTTCCTCAAGTAGCGTGAACATCTTGTTGCTCGGCCCGCAGGGGGCCGGGAAGGGGACGCAGGCAAAGCGGATCGCGGCGGAATACGGGCTGCCGCACATCGCCACGGGCGAGATGCTGCGGCACGCGATCGCGGCGGGGACGCCGCTCGGCCGAAAGGTGAAGCCGATCTACGACAGCGGCGGGCTCGTCCCCGACGACCTGATGATCGAGCTGATCCGCGAGCGACTCTCCGAGCCCGACGCGGCGGAAGGCTTCGTCCTCGACGGCTTCCCCAGGACGTTCGTGCAGGCTGAGGCGCTCGACGCGATGCTGCGTGAGATCGACCGGCCGCTGTCGCTCGTGCTCGAGCTCCAGGTGCCTGACGAGGTGGCGATCGAGCGGTTGAGCCGGCGCGCCGAGATCGAGGGGCGCGCCGACGACACCCCCGAGGCGATCCAGCGCCGCCTGTCGCTCTACCACGAGGAGACGGAGCCGCTCGTCGAGTACTACCGCTCGCGCGGCAACGTCGTGGGGATCCACGGCGACCGAAGCGAGAACGCGGTCTTCGCGGAGATCCAGCAGGCCCTCGAGCAGGCGGGGGCCGTCGCGTGATCGTACGGAAGTCGGGACCCGAGATCGAGAAGATGGCCGCGGCCGGAGCTCTCGTCGCGGAGACGATCGCGCTCGTCGGCGAGCACGTCCGGCCCGGGATCACGACCGCCGAGCTCGACCGGATCGGAGAGGAGCACATCCGTGCGCGTGGCGGGGTCCCGACCTCGAAGGGCTACCGCGGCTTTCCGTCCGCGATCTGCATCTCGCCGAACTCGATGGTCGTGCACGGGATCCCTGGTCCCTACCGGCTCGAGGAGGGCGACCTGGTCTCGGTCGACGTCGGGGTCACTCTCGACGGATTCGTCGCGGACAGCGCCTACACGTTCCCCGTCGGCGAGATCTCGGAGGAAGCGGAGCGGCTGCTCGAGACCTGCCAGGCCGCTCTCGCCGCCGGGATCGAGCAGGCGCGGGTCGGGAACCGCGTCGGCGACATCTTCGCCGCCGTGCAGCAGACGACCGAGGAGGGCGGCTTCGCGGTCGTCCGCAGCCTCGTCGGCCACGGCGTCGGGCGCTCGTACCACGAGGACCCGCAGATCCCGAACTTCGGTCCCGCGGGGCGCGGGCCCATGCTCGCCGACGGCATGACGATCGCGATCGAGCCGATGATCACGGCGGGCCGGCCGGACGTGTACGTCCACGACGACGAGTGGTCGATCTCGACCGTCGACGGCTCGCTCGCGGCGCACTTCGAGCACACGGTCGCGGTGACCGATTCGGGGCCGCGAATCCTGACGGCAAGCAGGATCCCTTTGCTACGATGACCGCCGCGCCGCAGGGCGTTTCTGTGTGCGCTCAGACGTCTTGACCGCGCTCGCTGAGCGCGGTTTGAACGAAGGACACCGATGAAGGTCAGAGCATCCGTCAAGCCCATGTGTGAGCGCTGCCGCGTGATCAAGCGGCACGGCACCACGATGGTCATCTGCACGAACCCGCGCCACAAGCAGCGGCAGGGGTAGGAGAGCGACTTGGCACGCATCGCCGGAGTGAATCTCCCGAACCAGAAGCGACTCGAGGTCGGGCTCACCTACATCTACGGGATCGGCCAGTCGACCGCGCGCAAGATCTGCGCCGCGCTCGGCCTCTCGCCCGACACGAAGGTGCGCGACCTCACCGACGCGGAGGTCACGAAGCTCCGCACCCACATCGACGAGAACCTCGAGGTCGAAGGCGAGCTCCGCCGGGAACGCTCGCAGGCGATCAAGCGCCTGGGCGAGATCGGGGCCTACCGTGGCATCCGCCATCGTCGTGGGCTCCCTGTGAACGGCCAGCGCACGAAGACGAACGCACGCAGCCGCAAGGGGCCGAAGAAGACCGTCGGCCGCGGCAAGAAGGCGGCGACCAAGACCTAGCATGGCACCTCCTCGCAGACCAGCGACGCGCGGTCGCACGCGCCGCCGAGTCCGGAAGAACATCGCGATCGGCCAGGCGCACATCAAGACGTCGTTCAACAACACGATCGTGTCGCTCACGGACAAGGACGGGAACGTCATCGCCTGGGAGTCGGCGGGCTCGGCCGGCTTCAAGGGCTCGCGCAAGTCGACGCCCTTCGCGGCCCAGGTCACGGCCGACTCGTGCGCCCGCAAGGGCATGGAGCACGGCTTGCAGAAGGTCGAGGTCTTCGTGAAGGGCCCTGGCTCGGGCCGTGAGACCGCGATCCGCTCCCTCCAGGCCGCCGGGCTCGAGATCCTCGGCGTCAAGGACGTGACCCCGCAGGCCCATAACGGCGTGCGGCCCCGCAAGCGGAGGCGCGTGTAGATGGCCCGCGATCTAGGCCCCAAGTGCCGTGTCTGCCGCCGGGAAGGCATGAAGCTCTTCTTGAAGGGCGAGCGCTGCCTGACCGAGAAGTGCGCCATCGAGCGCCGCAGCTATCCGCCGGGCGAGCACGGCCGCGGCCGCATCAAGCAGTCCGAGTACCTGCTCCAGCTGCGCGAGAAGCAGAAGGCGCGCCGTTACTACGGTCTGCTCGAGAACCAGTTCCG
>VAYE01000145.1 GCA_005883235.1 Actinomycetota bacterium | reverse complement strand
CCGGCTCTCGTACCCGGTGAAGAAGACGAAGCCGCGCTCGTCGAGCTCCTTCAGCAGCACCATCCGCACCGACGGGCTGCCGTCGCCGGCGGCCGTCGCGACGGCCATGGCTTCGGGAGCCCTGATTCCGGCCTGCCCGGCCTCCTCGAACCAGAGCGCGAACTGGCGAAGCGGGTCGGGATCGAGGTCGGTCTCGAGGAGCGGGCGGTCGCGCTCCATCGCTAGACGAGCGTCAGCTGCCGGAACGGCTCGAGGCTCGAGACGCCGACGCCGACGAGCCGCAGGGCGCCCGGCCGGTCACGGAGCGCACGGTCGAGGAGCGCGCAGGCCAGCTCGCCGATCGTCGCCGCGTCGTCGATCCCTGCGCCGAGCGTCGTCGATCGGCTCCGGATCGAGAAGTCGCCGTAGCGAAGCTTCGTCGTCACCGTCCGAGCGCACTTGCCGTCGCCGCGCAGCAGCTCCCCGAGCCGCTCGGCCATCGACCGGAGCTCGGCGTGCAGGCGCTCGCGATCGGAGACGTCCTGCGCGAACGTCTCCTCGTGGCTGTACGAGACCCGTTCCGAGGAGAGCTCGAGCCCGCGCGGATCGATGCCGCGGGCCCGGTCGCGGAGGAGCGGCCCCAGCTTGCCGGGCAGGAGGCGACGGAGGTCGGCCTCGGGAAGGCCGGCGAGCGCGCCGATGGTCTCGACGCCCGCGGTACGCAGGCGCTCCTCCGACCGAGGCCCGACGCCTGGGAGGAGGCGCACGTCGAAGGGGGCGAGGAACTCGCGCTCGCGTCCCGCCGGGACGACGGTCAGGCCGCCCGGCTTGCGCCGGTCGCTCGCCACCTTCGCGACGACCTTCGAGCTCGCGACGCCGAGCGAGCACGAGAGCTCGGTCGCGGCGCGCACGGCCGCCTGCACCGCCTCGGCGATCGCACGGGCCTCGAGGAAGCCGTCTGCGACCTCGCCGACGTCGAGGTAGCCCTCGTCGAGGCCGGTTCGCTCGACGGTCGGGACGACGCCGCGCACCGTCGCCCAGACGGCCCTCGAGTACTCGCGGTAGAGGTGGTGGCGCGGCCGCAGGAAGACCGCGTTAGGGCAGCGGCGGAGCGCCTCGGCCGCGCTCATCGCGGAGTGGATCCCGAACCGGCGGGCCACGTAGTTCGCTGTCGCCACGACCCCCCGACCGTGCGGATCGCCGCCGACGATCAGGGGCGTGTGGCGGAGCTCCGGGGCTTCCAGCTCCTCGACGGCCGCGAAGAAGGCGTCGAGGTCGAGGTGCGCGACGATCACGCTGCGAAGGCTACGGATCGAAGAGGCCGGCGAGCTCCTCGCGCTCCCGCTCCGAGAGGTGAAGGTCGAGCGCGCGCCGGGCCGGCTCGAGGTGCTCGGGCCGCCGCGGGCCCACGACGACGGCGGAGACGAGCGGATTCGAGAGCAGCCACGCGAGCGCGAGGGTCGCAGTGTCGACGCCGCGGGCGCGGGCCTCCTCCCCAAGCCGTTCGAGGCCGCGGTAGGTGGCGGGGTTCTCGAGGTGGCGGTACTCCTCCGGCCGCTGCGTCATCCGCGAGCCCGGCGGCGGCGACTCGCCTTCGCGGTACTTGCCGGTCAGCCAGCCACCGGCGAGCGGGCTGAACGGCGTGAAGCCGAGGCCGTGCTCCGCGCAGAGCGGGAGGACCTCGGCCTCGGCGCCGCGTTCGAGCAGCGAGTACGAGTTCTGCACCCACTCGAAGCGGCTGAAGCCGCGGCGGGCGCTGGTCTCGAGTGCCTCGGCCAGCCCGGCGCCGTCGACGTTGCTCGTCCCGATCGCCCGCACCTTGCCCTCGCGGACCAGCTCCTCGAAGGCCTCGAGACTGCGCTCGATCGGCGTGTCCTGGTCCGGCTCGTGTGCCAGGTACATGTCGACCCGCTCGACGCCGAGCCTGGCGAGGCTGCCGTCGAGCTGCCGCCGGATCCGTTCCGGCGCGAGGCCGCGGTCTTCACCCGCGTCCATCGGGTTGTAGACCTTCGTGGACAGCTGGATCCGCTGGCGCACATCGGGGCCTTTCGCGCGGAGCCAGTCGCCGATGTAGGTCTCGCTCCGCCCGCCGCCGTAGGCGTCCGCGGTGTCGAAGGTCGTGATCCCGAGCTCCCACGCGGCGTCCAAGAGCGCGAAGGCCTCGTCGCGCGACTCGCCGTGACCGAAGAGCTCCGGCGCCGAGCCGATGCCGCCGAAGTTCCCGCAGCCGAGGACGATCCTCGTGACCTCGAGGCCGCTCCGGCCGAGAGGACGCCGCTCCACCGTCCGATTCTAGGGTGGCCCTAACGGCTCAGGTGGCGGCGGAGCGCCTCGAGCCGCTCGTCCCAGCCGGCGCCCACCTCCGCCATCCAGGCGACCGCGTCGGCCAGCGGCTCCGGAGTGAGCGCGTAGCGGGTCTCGCGCCCGCGCCGCTCGCCCACGACGAGGCCCGCGTCGGCGAGCCCCGCGAGCTGCTTCGCCACCGCCTGCCGCGTCACCGGGAGGTCGGCCGCCAGCTCGGTCGCGGTGGCGCTCCCGCGCTCTGATATCGCGCGGACGAGGTCCCGCCGGCCGGGATCTCCGAGCGCGGCGAAGACGCGGTCTACGCCGCCGTCCACGCGAGCGCCGACGCGCGCAGCTCGAGCGCCGTCGACCACTCAGGCGAGCGTTCGCGCACGAGAAGCCGTGTCCCTTCCGGCACCTCTTCCAGCGTGAACGCGACCTCGCCCTGGTCGTCCCAGTCGAGCACGAGCCGCTCGCCCGGCTCGACATCCCGGACGATCGCGCGCCGTTCGTCGCCGTCGCTCCACCGGAACACGCCGATGCCGCCCGGCCTCGGATCGAGCTCGACCTCGTTCGCGAACCACTCCTCCAGGCGCTCCGCCTCGGTCAGCGCCTCCCAGACCTCCTCGGGCGTCGTAGGGAAGACGACCTCACGGGTGACCTCCACGGCTCCTCCGATCCGCAACCGACCGGTTGCGTATTATTCGCGCAACTGAACGGTTGCACTTTACGCGAAGGAGGCGACGTGAGCCAGCTCGTCCCGATGGTCATCGACACCGACGGACGCGTCGAGCGCGCGTTCGACATCTACTCGCGCCTCCTGAAGGAGCGCATCGTCTTCCTCGGCGCGGAGGTCGACGACCAGATCGCCAACGTGATCGCCGCGCAGCTCCTCTTCCTCGAGGCCGACGACCCGGACAAGGACATCAGCCTCTACATCAACTCGCCCGGCGGCTCGGCCTATGCGGGCATGGCGATCTACGACACGATGCAGTACGTCAAGCCGGACGTGCGCACGATCTGCGTCGGGATGAGCATGTCCGCGGCGGGCATGATCCTCGCGGGCGGCGCCGCGGGGAAGCGCTTCGCGCTCCCGAACGCGAAGGTGATGATCCACCAGGGCTCGGGCGGCTTCCGCGGCGCGCCGGCCGACATCCAGATCGCCGCCCGGGAGATCCTCGAGATGACCGAGCGGATGGCCCGCATCATCTCCAGGCACTCGGGCCAGCCGTTCGAGCAGGTGATGAAGGACATCGACCGCGACCGCTTCATGACGCCCGACGAAGCGCGCGAGTACGGCCTGATCGACGAGATCGTCTCGCCGCGGGTTCTGGCCCGCGCGTAGCGCCGACCCGATACAACGGGCATGTGGCCCGTCTCAGCCAACTGCTCGCGGCCGTCGAGCGCCGGCCGCTGGCGGTTCTCGTCGCCGTCATCGTGCTCGCGGTCGCGGCGGCGTTCGGCCTCGGCTATCTCGCCGGCTATCCGCGGGTGCACCATGAGCTCGGCCGCATCCATCCGCTGTGGCTTCTCGCGTGCTTCGGCGGCGAGCTGGTCGCCTATGCCGGCTACGTGCTCGCGGTGCGGGCGACTGCCAGGGTCGACGGCGGCCCCGAGCTCGACGCGTCGGCCTCGACGCAGAGCGTCGTCGCCGGGTTCGGCGTCTTCGCGGCGACGCGCTCGAGCGGCGGCTTCGCGGTCGACTACTGGATTCTGCGGCGCGCCGGCGAGGATCGCGACGGCGCGATCGCCCGTGTGCTCGCCCTCGGCGCGCTCGAGTACGCCGTTCTGGCTCCGGCGGCGCTCTTCTCGGCGATCTTCTTGGCGCTGAGCGCGAAGGAGCAGGTGTCGGACGCGATCACCCTGCCGTGGCTCGCCGTCATCCCCGGCGCGATCGCGGCCGCGTGGGTGAGCTCCCCGAAGCGGGCGCGGCGGCTGGCCGATCCGGGTAATGGCGGGGCGCTCAGGCGCGGCTTCGCGCACGCGGTTGCCGGCCTGTCGATCCTCCGGTCGCTCCTCGTCTCCTCGCCGCGCGAGAACGGACTCGGCTTCGGAGGGGCGACGCTCTACTGGACCGGCGACCTCGCGTGTCTGTGGGCCGCGCTCCAGGTCTACAGCGGCCACCGGATCGGGGTGCCGGCGCTGATCGTCGGCTACGCCACGGGCTACGTGCTCACGCGCCGCTCGCTGCCCGCGGGCGGCGCCGGTGTGGTGGAGATCGCGCTCACGTTCGCGCTCCACTGGGTGGGCCTGCCGTTCGTTCCGGCGCTTCTCGGCGTGGTGACCTACCGGATCTTCAACTTCTGGCTCCCGATGGTCCCTGCCGTCGCCGTCCTGCCGAAGATCGCGGAGCTGCGAGCCGAGTTCGTCGAGGCGGAGCGCGAAGTCGACCGCCAACGCAGCCCGGCTGCCCGAACGTAAGCTGGCGCCATGGTCAGGCGCGTCGCCCGGCTGTTCAAGCCGTACCGGCTCCAGGTCGGGCTCGTCCTCCTGTCGATCTTCGCCACCTCGGGGCTCGGTGTGGCCAACCCGATCCTGAGCAAGGTCGTCTTCGACCGCGCGCTCTTCACGGGAAGCGGCGTCCACCTCAGCCTCCTCTACGTGCTCGTCGGGCTCATGGTCGGAATCGCGATCGTCCAGTCGCTGATCGGCGTCGCGCAGACGTACCTGACGACCGTCGTCGGCCAGCGTGTCATGCAGGACCTCCGGAACCGGCTCTACGAGCACCTCCAGTCGATGTCGCTCCGCTTCTTCACGGCGACGCGCACGGGCGAGATCCAGTCACGCCTCCAGAACGACGTGGGCGGCGTCCAGAGCGTCGTCACGAACACCGCCTCGTCGATCCTCTCGAACATCGTCATCGTCGCGAGCTCGATCGTCGCGATGATCATCCTGTCCTGGCAGCTGACGCTGCTCTCGCTCTTCCTCATCCCGGCGTTCGTGTACCTCACGTACCGGGTTGGGAAGGTCAGGCGGCGGATCGCGAAGGAGACGCAGGAGTCGCTCGCCGAGCTCTCGGCCCTGACCGAGGAGACGCTGTCCGTCTCCGGCGTGCTGCTCGCGAAGGTCTTCGACCGCCAGCGCAGCGCGGCCGAGCGCTACCGCGACGAGAACCGGCGGCTCGCGAACCTCCAGGTGCGCCAGCAGATGGTCGGCCGCGCGTTCTTCGCCGTCGTCTCGACCTTCTTCTCGATCACGCCCGCGCTCACCTACCTCGTCGGCGGCTTCGCGCGCGCCCACGGGACCTCGCCGCACATCACGGCAGGCACGCTCGTCGCCTTCACGGCGCTTCAGACCCGGCTTCTCTTCCCGGTCGGCCAGATGCTTCAGGTCTCGGTCGAGGTCCAGTCGTCGCTCGCGCTCTTCGAGCGGATCTTCGCGTACCTCGACCTCCCCTTCGACATCGCCGACGCTCCCGGCGCGCGTGAGCTCCGGAAGGAGGACGTGCGCGGCGAGGTCCGATTCGACCACGTCTACTTCCGCTACGAGGAGCCGGTGCTGCCCGCCGCGCTCGAGGCCCAGGCGGTGGTGCCCGACGGTGACGGGACCCGGCCGCCCACGCCGGCCCGGGAGTGGACGCTCGAGGACGTCACGTTCGAGATCGAGCCGGGGCAGCTCGCCGCGATCGTCGGCCCGAGCGGCGCCGGGAAGACGACGATCTCCTACCTCGTGCCGCGGCTCTACGACGTCACGCGCGGCGGCGTCGAGATCGACGGCCACGACGTCCGCCAGATCAAGCTCGCGTCGCTGGCCGAGATCATCGGGATGGTGACGCAGGAGACCTACCTCTTCCACGCCAGCGTGCGCGAGAACCTGCTCTACGCGCGACCCGACGCGACGCAGGAGGAGCTCGAGGCCGCGACGCGGGCTGCGGCGATCCACGACCGGATCGTGGAGCTCTCGGAAGGCTACGACACGCTCGTCGGCGAGCGCGGCTACCGCATGTCGGGCGGCGAGAAGCAGCGACTCGCGATCGCGCGCGTGATCCTCAAGGACCCGCGGATCCTGATCCTCGACGAGGCCACGTCTGCTCTGGACACGGCGAGCGAGCGGCTCGTCCAGGCGGCGCTCGAGCCGCTGATCGAGGAGCGGACGACGATCGCGATCGCGCACCGCCTGTCGACGATCCTCGCCGCAGACGTGATCTTCGTCCTCGACCGCGGTCGCCTCGTCGAGCAGGGGACGCACGAGGAGCTGCTCAGGCGCGGCGGCCTCTACGCCGACCTCTACGCGCAGCAGTTCCAGAGCGGCCTCGTCGAGGCGCGCTGCGAGGACGGAGTCGTCCTCTCGAGCGGCGAGGTGCTTACGACGGCCGCCGCCGGATAGCCGCTCGTCGCGGCGGCTCGCCAAGGGGTCGATGGGGCCGCCGCAACGATCCATGGATTCCAGTCCCAGGGAGGCAACGGACGACCCCACGTTAGCGTAGTGTTAAGCCTGCCCTTCTGTCCAGCTTTCCAGTTGACAACGGAAGGGTGCCTCTCTACTCTCCCTCGATTCCAGTCACAGGGAGGCAGGTGTTCGGATCCTGCCTTTCCAAAAAGCGGCGAGCAGCTCAGCTCGCCCGAACGGAAAAGGGGGGAGCCCTCGATGTCGCTCACTCGACGATTACTGGGTCGAGCCGCAGCCGTCGCAGCGCTCGGCGCAACTGTGCTCGCGCTGCCTGCGTTGGCGAACGCTGCGCCAACGCCGGTAAAGGCCTTCTATATGTACGGCACGACCCTGAGCGGTCTGCAAACGAATGCTTACAACAATGGGTATTACTTCGCCCAACATCATCCAGGAGGAAATCGGCTCTTGATGCTCGACTTCGGCGGTGCAAGGAACTACTCGCCAGGCGTCTGGGGTGCTCAAGACTTCAGCAACACGATCTTCAGCAACTCGCAGATCCTGTCCGCGCTCGAGTCGGCCGCCAACGGTCACCACAACGGCTGGACCGGCACAGGAAGCACGATCATCGCCTACGGCAACAACAACTCCTACATGACGAGTCACGGGATGTCGTCGAGCGACGCGTACAACGCCGGCTACTACCAATCTCAACGGGCGCAGGATCTCGCGAGCTACCAGTCCTCGCACGGCTACAACAAGCAGAGCGCCGCGATCGGATCGGACGAGGAGCCGGGGTTCGACGCGCCCGGCATCAGCCGGCAGCTGATCGACGGGGCGAGCGCGCAGGGATACGCGCTCGATTACGACTACGGATCCGCCGACGGCTGTCCCTCGAGTGGCAGCGGCGGATCGTGCAACAACGGCTGGACGGTCGCCGACGTCGCTCATGTGTCCTTCTACGGCTCGGCGGTTCCGCTCCCTGAGATCTACTACACGGTGAACTCCGACCAGTGGACGGTCGTACGCCGCAACTGGGGCAGCGGGTACTTGTTCTGGGGATCGACCGGCTCGACCGGCGTCGGCCTGACGCCCCAGCAGGGCTGGGATGCCCTGAACGCTCGTAATTCAGGACTCGTCCTCTCCGAGCTCATCTGCTTCGGATGCTGAGGCGACTGTCGCCGAAAGGAGAAAAGATCATGCGAATGAAGCTCTCGAAATACACCTCGCGGCGTGTCGCCCTTCTCGTCGGCGCTTTCATCGTCGTCGGACTCGGAACGGGTGCGGCGGTCGCGCTCTCCGCAGGAAGTGGGCAATACGTTCCCGGACTCGGGGCCACGGTGCCTGCGAACAAGGTCACGCAGGTTCAGCACGCGCTTCCGAAGGATGCGCCGGAGTCGTCGGTGCCGGCGCCCGCTCCCACCGGCAAGCCGGATCGCATTCCGGCGGCGATGCTTCCGTCGGACACGCCGATTCCGCTTTCGCCACAGCTGATCCACGTCACGAACGCGTGGCTCGTGAGTGACGGCAAGACTCTCGTCGCGGTGTACGCGGGCTCGGCCGGCAACGATGCGACCGAAGGACGTTTCGTGATCGTCCGGCAGAACCTCGAGGTCGGAAAGCAGACGCAGGACGTCGTCAACGTCCATGGTGCGGGCGCGGTCTCGATCACCGACGCTCCACGAGGAGCGGCGGTCGAGGCCTCGGCCCAGAGGGGTCGGCTGGGGTTCCGCGGCGCCGCGGGTGCTTCGGGCTCCCTCGATCTGGCCACCGACGCGGCCGGCTAGGGACGCTGACGTGAGGAACGTGCGAGCGGGCGGTTGTTCGGCCGCCCGCCCGCACGCTCTTACGATCGCCCGTCCCGGACGGCGACAAGAGCGCCACGCTCGGTCCTCGAGAGGCCGTTTCCCGCGGCGGGCAGCTCTTCGAGCAGCCGACGCAGAGCAGCCGCGACGAACGGCATGTCCCGGCGCTCCTGGCTGTGGATGCCCGTCTCGCCCCCTCGAAGCCGATCGTTCGCGATTGGGTCTGGCGCAACTGGTGTCGAGGGCGCACAAGCTTCACGTTCACGGTCAGCGCCGGCGGGGGCGCTGCGCGCACGATTACGTATCCGCCCGGCTGCGGGTCGCGCAGGGCGGCGTCGACTCTCGTCCGCCTCGGCCGCTGAGGCGAGAGAATCCCCCGGTGGGGGAGCGCTTCTGCGACGAGACCGAGTGGGGTTTCGGCTGGGTGCTCGACGAGTACCTCTGGCGATGCTCCCATGCGCTACGCGCGGAGGGACGCGTCTGGGTCTTC
>VAYE01000297.1 GCA_005883235.1 Actinomycetota bacterium | reverse complement strand
GGCTCGAGCTCGCCGGAGACGATCGCCTCCTCGATTGTCAAGGCGATTTCGTCCGCCTTCGTAGTATCCATGAGTACGCGAAGCGTACGCCTCGGTTCCTGTCCCCCTAGCCCACGGTGAGACCGACGCGGCGGGCTGCCGCGGTCAGATCGGCCGCGAAGCTGTCGAGCATCGCGAGCGAATAGAGACCATCGATCCGCTGCGACAGACGCAGGGCGTGAATTCGTCGCAGATCGGCCCGCCTACTCAGCCAGCCGATGCCGTCCACGACTGCAAAGACAAACTGCCGCGGCAGTCGAACCTCGGCCATCTCCTCGATCTCACGGACCGCGTCCGTCAGCTTGCTACCGGTCGAATCGAACAGCTTCGCCGCACAGACGACGAGCGCCTCGGCAGCGGTCGGTATCGCGAGATCGCAGGGAGCCGTCTGCCCATTTCGTCCGATGAACTGCGTTCGCAGCTCGTACTCGAGCCCGAGCCCCTTCACGAGCTCCTCGAGCGCGTTCTCCAGCGATCTACCGCGGCCGATCGCACGGCCGGCGCTCGCACGCGATTCGGCGCGCGCCGCAAGGACATCACCGAGCGTGAAGGTCTTCGCCCGCGCTGCTGTCAGCTCAGCAATGAGCCCGAACTCGCGATCGAGGAACCGAACGAGGTCGCGCGATCTCTCTCTTGCAAGTCGGATCCAGCCGCTCGTCCCGAACTCGTGGCGCAACTCGTTCTTCAGACGCTCTTGTGACAGCTTGACCACGAGTGCGAGGGCCGGCACACGGCTTGGCCGCTCTGACACGAAAGCAGTAAGAGTCGCCTCTTCGACGGACTCGAGAGCGACGAGCGCTTCAGCGGCTGCACGGATCTCGAGGCTCGACGCTTCGGTATCGACGATACGGCCCCGCAGCGGAGCGAGAGTGGCGACATAGTCCTCGAACGAGAGAACTTCACTCGCCGACGACAAGGTATTCCGTCACGACGGTTCGCGCTCGAGAGACAGCAGGATGTGTGCCGAAGTGGTAACGATGCTCCTCTGAGTGAACCGTGATCTTCATCTTGAACTGCGAGAGGAGCTCGACGAGGCGCTCGATATCCGGATAGCCGTTCGACGAGTACGAAAGAACGATGGTGCTCGTCTGGAACTGCTTGAACATCCGCTCGAATGCGGTGTCCGCCTCACGCCTATAAGAAAACGGTGTATACCGCTTCCGAATCTTTCGGACCTTGCTCGTCGGGTGCAGTTCCACGCCCTGCCAGTACGACGAGAGCCCTTCGAGGAAGTGGTAGCGCTTTATGTAGCAGTTGTCGTCGGCGCGCGGGACGTAGGGAGGATCGAGATAGACGAGATCGTGCGGGGTCGGCTCAAGAGAGAAGACATCGCCACACGTCGCCCGGTTCGGCTCTCCGTTGTCGAAGACGAGATCATTGAAGACCTCGACCGACTCGATGTAGTGATCCTGCAGAGACAGCCGAAGGTCGCGCCTGCCGTCGTCGTAGCGACCTGGGCCGGAGACGGTGAAGACGCCGCGAGGCTGCTTCTTGAGGCACGCTCGGTAGAGAGCCGATAGGGCGAGTGACTGCTTGGGCGCGCTCAGTCGATTGAGATGCGACCAGAGTGTGTCGATAAACAGGCGGTCCGTCTCATCGAAGAAAATGCCGCGAAACGTCTCCTGCACGAATCTCCGCGGGCGCCGTGCCAGCGACGTCAGGAACTCGACGTCTTGCGGCGTAAGCCTCTCGGATGAGTTCTCGACTGCCGCCCTTGAAAAATCGGCCGCAAAACGCAGGAAGTCGTTCGCATGCACGCGCTTGCCCATCGTCTTGAACAGGTAGGCGACGCATCCCGAACCGGAGAACGCATCCAGGACGGAAGTGAAGCTGTACTCCTGAAGCACCGACTCGATCCATGGCAAGAGGCGGTGCTTGGAGCCCATGTACCGAAGGCGCGGATACCGACGATAAGAGGGCAGACGCGCGACATCGGAGGCTTCCAGCGATAGCTGCTCGACGGCTGTACGCACACTTTGAAGCTATCCAGCCGGTCGGCCGGACTCACTCGAGCCGGTCGTAGGCCGCGAGCGTCAGGAACTCCGGCAGCTCCTCGGCCAGCGCCACCTCGGCGAAGAGCTCCTTCGCGTCGTCGCCGGCCTCGACGCGCGCGATCTCCTCGCGCACGCTCCCCGCGTCGAAGACCTCCGCGTCGACCCAGCTCCACACCTGCGAGCGGGAGATCTCCGCCGTCGCGGCGTCCTCCATCAGGTTGTCGATCGCCGCCGCTCCCCCAGCACCGAGTCGAACACCTCGGTCGCGACGGGGACGAGATCCGGGTGAGCGACCCACGTGCCGTCGAAGCCGTCGGACGACTCGCGCACCTTGTCCTCGCGCACCCTGGCGAGCGCGGTCGCGTTCACCTCTGGATCCCGCCGCGACGGGATGAACGCGGCCATACCGCCGATCGCGTGCACGCCGCGGCGGTGGCAGGTCTTCACGAGGAGCTGCGTGTAGGCGCGCATGAACGGCACCGCCATCGTCACCTGCGATCGGTCGGGAAGAACGGCGCCGAGCTTCTTGATCACGCTGAAGATGTAGTCCCAGCGGCCCGCGTTCAGCGCGCAACCGTACTCGCGCAGCTCGTGGAGGATCTCGTCCATCTCGAACGCGGCGAGGATCGTCTCGACGAGGACGGTGCAGCGGATCGAGCCGCGCGGCACGCCGAGCTCCTCCTCGGCCAGTGCGAAGGCCTGCGCCCAGAGGCGCGCCTCGAGGTGGCTCTCGAGCTTCGGCAGGTAGAAGTACGGCCCCGACCCGCGCTCGAGCAGCTCGCGCGCGTTGTGGAAGA
>VAYE01000296.1 GCA_005883235.1 Actinomycetota bacterium | reverse complement strand
GTCGTCATGGACCTGAACATGCCGGGCGTGTCGGGGGTGGAGGCGACGCGCCAGATCACGGCCCTCGCCCCGCTCACGCGCGTCGTCGTGCTGACGATCTCCGACCAGGACGGCGACGTGATGGACGCGATCCTCGCCGGCGCCTGCGGCTACCTGCTCAAGGACGCGTCGATCCAGGAGCTGATGCACGGCATCCAGGCGGCGGCGGTCGGCGAATCGCTGATCTCCCCGACGATCGCGGCGAAAGTCCTGCGTCGTGTCCGCTCGTCGAGCAGTCAGCCCGACATCGAGCGCACGATCCGGTCCGAGCTCTCCGACCGCGAGATCGAGGTGCTGAAGCTGATCGCGAACGGCAAGGACAACGCGCGGATCGCCGGCGACCTCCACATCAGCCCGAAGACGGTGAAGAACCACATCTCGAACATCCTGATGAAGCTCCAGATCGACAACCGCATCCAGGCCGCGGTCTACGCGGTCAGGAGCGGAATCGTCTGAGCTCTGCCGAGCCAGGCGAGGGCACTACTAGCCAGACGGCTTAGGCGGCGCGGAGGTCGCGGGCGCGGGCGCGCAGCCGCTCGAGGACCCGGCGCAGGCGGGTCAGCTCGGCGCCCGCGTCCGAGAGCCGACGCGCGACCGTCGCGAGCTCCTCGGCCGAGTCTCCCGGCTCCGCGTGCTGGCCGCCCGCGAGCTCGCCCATGCGCTTCTCGAGCCGAACACGCTCGGCCTCGAGCGAGAGGGCGTGCGCGTAGCCGTCCGTCAGGGTGTGCTCGAGCCGGGCGAGGAAGGCGCCCTGCTCGGGCCCGGGCGGCTCGTCGAGGAGCGCACGGATGTCGTCGTACAGAGTGGCGGTCTCTTGTGTCATGGGCGGTCCGGTTCTCGTCGATTATCTGCCGCCCGGAGCCGCGGAGCATGGGCCGAGCGACCTATCTTCCCGCTCGGCGCGGCCCATCTTCCTTGACGGAGCTCGGAGGCGCTCCGACAATTCCCCGCGTGCGCCCGCAGCGCCAGCTGACGTGCGTCGTCGCCCTCGCCGCCGCACTCGCCCTCGCGGCGGCCGGCGCGGCGCAGACGCGTGCCGATCCCGCGCTCCAGCGCAAGCTGGCCACCGCACTCCGCGTACCTCACGTACGGCCGGGCCAGACCGGAGCGCTCGCAGTCGAGCTCGACACCGGCCAACCGGTCTTCGCGCGGAACTCGGGAGTGCCGTTCGCTCCCGCCTCCACGGAGAAGCTGACGGTCACGCTGGCGGCGCTGTCCATCCTCGGGCCCGCCTTCCGCTTCGAGACCGACGTCCTCGGCGAGGGCTCGCAGCAGGGCCCCGTCTGGCAGGGGAGCCTCGTCCTGCAGGGTCATGGCGATCCGACCCTCTCGGCCGGCGACCTGAAAGACCTCGCGCTCCAGCTCCGGCAGCTCGGGGTGCGCCGCATCTCCGGCAGCGTCCTCGGCGACGAGTCCTGGTTCGACGCGCGCCGGACCGCGCCTGGCTGGAGAGCGGACTTCTACCTCAACGAGTCGCCGCCGCTCTCCGCGCTCGCCGTCGACCGGGCCCACTATCGGGGAGCCTTCTCGACGCAGCCGGCGCTCGGAGCCGCACTCGCGTTCCGGGACGCGCTGCGCGCCGCCGGGATCGCCGTCGGCGGCCGCCCCGCGACCGGTCACGCCGACGCCCAGGCGTTTCCGCTCGTCTCGGTCACCTCGCCGACGCTCGCCGCGATCGTCCGCTCGATGGACCTCCAGAGCGACAACTACACCGCCGAGCTGCTCCTCAAGGAGCTCGGGGCGGTGACCGCAAGCCGCGGGACGACCGCCGCCGGCGCCGCGGTCGTGACGAAGCAGCTCGCGGCCGCGAACGTGCCGCTCGCCGGCGTCCGGATCGTGGACGGCTCGGGCCTGTCGCTCCTCGACCGGCTCACGCCCAATGCCCTGGTCGGGATCCTCGAAGCCGCGTGGGCGACGCCGCAGCTTCGGACCCGATTCCTCGCCTCGCTGCCGGTCGCCGGTGTGAGCGGGACACTCCAAGACCGCATGCGCCGCCCCTGGTGGGCCCGCGTGGCGCAGGACCGGTTCGCGACGGTGCTAGCGAGCCAGTAGCTCGACGAGATCGGCCTCGGAGAGCAGCGGCACGCCGGCGCGCTGCGCCTTCGTCAGCTTCGAGGCGCCCGGCTCCTCGCCGACGATCACCCCGGTCGTCTTGGACGAGACCGAGTCGGACACCTTGGCGCCCTTCGCCTCGAGCGCCGCCTTCGCCTCCTCGCGCGTCAAGCGCTCCAGCGTCCCTGTGATCACGTACGCACGGCCGGTCAGCGGCCCCTCGACAGGCCGCTCCTCCTCCCCGGCCTCGAAGCGCAGCCCGAGCCCGCGCAGCTCGGCGACGAGCTGACGGTTCGCCTCGTCGGAGAACCAGCCGGCGATCGCCTCCGCTCGTTCGGGCCCGATCCCGTCGACCTCTTGGATCTCCTCCTGGCTCGCTTCGACGAGGAGATCGACGTTCTCGAAGTGACGAGCGAGGTTCTGGGCGGTCACCCAGCCAACGTCCGGGATGTTGAGGCCGAGCAGCACGCGGGAGAACGGCACCGCCTTCGAGGCCTGGATCGACTCGATCGCGTTCGTCGCGGAGATCTCCGCGTAGCCGTCGAGCTCGAGCAGCTGCTCCTTCGTCAGCCGGTAGAGCTCGGGCAGCGAGCGGACGAGGCCGAGCTCCCACAGCCGGCGGACCGACTGCTCCCCGACGCCGTCGATGTCGCCAGGCCCCTGGACCCAGGTGATCAGAGTCTCGAGTCCGCGTGACGGACAAGCTCGGTTCGGGCACCGATGCATCGCCTCGCCCTCCGGCTTCACGACAGGCGTCTCGCAGAGCGGGCAGAGCGCGGGCATCTTGAACGGCTTCGTGCCGCGGCGGTGCGCCCCGGCCGGCCCGACGATCTGGGGAATCACGTCGCCTGCGCGCTGGACGATCACGTCGTCGCCCTCGCGAATGTCCTTGCGGTTGATGTCCTCCTCGTTGTGGAGGGTGGCGCGCGAGACAGTCACGCCTCCGACCTCCACCGGCTCGAGCATCGCCCACGGGTTGAGCGCCCCGGTCCGCCCGACCCGGATCAGGATCTTGTTCAGCCTCGTGGTCGCGGTCAGAGGCGCCCACTTGAACGCGCGCGCCCAGCGGGGCCGCTCGTGCAGCGAGCCGAGCCGCAGCTGCTGGTCGAACGAGTCGACCTTGATCACGATCCCGTCGATCTCGTAGTCGAGCTCGATGCGCCGCCGCTCCCACTCGCGGCACGCCTGCGCCACCTCCTCGATCGACTCGAGCCGCTCTGCGAAGGGGTTCGTGCGAAAGCCGCGCTCGCGGAGCCACGCGAGCATCTCCGAATGCGTCTCGGGCCCGCCGCCTTCGCGGTAGCCCGATCCGTAGACCCAGATCGACAACGGACGCGAGGCGGTGATCGAGGAGTCCTTCTGGCGCAGCGAGCCTGCGGCCGCGTTCCGCGGGTTCGGCGCCGTCTTTTTGCCCTCGGCCGCGAGCCGCTCGTTGAAGGCGTTGAAGCCGGAGAGCGGCATGTACACCTCGCCCCGCACCTCCAGCACGGGCGGCGGAGCCTCTCCGTCGACTGCGCGCAGCGCGAGCGGGATCGACTTGATCGTCTTCAGATTGGGGGTCACGTCCTCGCCCTGGAAGCCGTCCCCGCGCGTGGCGCCGCGGACGAAGGCGCCGTTCTCGTAGACGAGCGAGATCGCGGAGCCGTCGATCTTGGGCTCGATGACGTAGGCAACCGGCTCGTCCGAGCCGAGTCGCTTGCGCACGTCCTCGGCCCACTTCAGCACCGCCTCCTCGGTCGTGACCTTGTCGAGCGAGCCCATCGGCGCCAGGTGCCGGAGCTTCTCGAACCGCTCCGAGAGCGGCGCCCCGACCCGCTGGGTCGGCGAGTCGGGCGTCACGAGCTCCGGGTGCTCGCTCTCGAGCGCGACGAGCTCGTCGTAGAGGCGGTCGAACTCGGCGTCCGAGACGGAGGGGTCGTCGAGGACGTAGTACTCGTAGGCGTAGGTCGTCAGCCGGTCGCGAAGCTCCTCGGCGCGCGTGACGGTCTCAGAGGGCGGCAAGGAGCTCCCCCGCGTCGGAGACGACGAGGTCCGGGCCAGCTGCCTCGAGCGTTTCCCGGGTGTGGATCTCGCCCCACAGCACCGCGATCGAGAAGACGCCTGCTCGCTTTGCCGCCTCGACGTCGAACGGCGCGTCGCCCACGTAGGCCGCCTCGCCGGGTTCCGCGCCCAGCAGCTCGAGCGCGCGCAGGATGCCGTCCGGATGCGGCTTGTTCCGGGCGACGTCGTCGCTCGCGACCACCGCGTCGAAGAGGTGGGCGAGCGGCAGCACGCGGAAGGCGAGGCCGACCGTGGCCTGTCGTTTCGCCGTGACGATCCCGAGGCGGCGGCCCTCCCGGCGGAGCTCCTCGAGCACGTCGACGACGCCGGCGCACGGCACGAGCTCGTCGTGGAGCGGCTCGTTGTGCTCGCGGTAGCTCGCGACGAGGTCGTCGACGCGGGCCGGATCGATCGCCCGCATCTGCTCGTCGAGCGTCGCGCCGCCGACGTGCGCGAGGAGAACCTCGTCCGGAAGCTCGCGCGCGAGGACGGTCCGCGTCGCGTGTCGGAACGAGGCGAGGATCATCGAGCCGGAGTCGATGAGCGTGCCGTCGAGGTCGAAGAGGACGACGGGAAACCGCATCGAGTTGATGCTAGCGGCGGGCTACGATCGGCCCGTGCGCCGTCTTGTCGTCGCGATCTGCGCCCTCGGGGCCACGGCCGGAGCCGCTCACGGCGGGATCGTCTCGTTTCGGATGCCGTCGGGGAACATCTACTGCGCGGAGCTGACCGGCGTACGCGCGACGCTCCGCTGCGACATCCGGAGCGGCGTCAAGCCGCTTCCGCCGAAGCCGGCGAGCTGCCGGTTCGATTGGGGTGCGGGATTCACGATGGGCCGGCGTGGCCGCGCGCGCGTCAGCTGTGTCAGCGACTCGGTGTACAACCCCTCGGCGCGTGTGCTGCGCTACGGAACGACGTGGCGGCGCGACGGCTTCGTGTGCGTGTCGCGCCCGGCCGGCCTGCGTTGCCGGAACGCGAGCGGGCACGGCTTCTTCCTCAGCCGCCGGCGGTCGTACGCGTTCTAGTCGTAGTCGACGCGCACGAGATAGAGACCCCATGGCGGGGCCGTCGCGCCCGCTTCGGAACGGGGCCGGCCCTCGAGAAGC
>VAYE01000295.1 GCA_005883235.1 Actinomycetota bacterium | reverse complement strand
CTGACCGGCCTGCGCCTCGGCGTCGACTGCGCGAACGGCTCGTACTCCGGTCTCGCGCCCAAGGCCTTCGAGGAGCTCGGCGCCGAGGTGGTCGCGATCGGCGACGAGCCTGACGGGACGAACATCAATCTCGGCTGCGGCGCGACCGACCTCGGTGCGCTGCAGAAGATCGTCGTCGAGGAAGGGCTCGACCTGGGCGTCGCCTTCGACGGCGACGGCGACCGCATGCTCGCCGTGGACGGGCAGGGGAACGCCGTCGACGGGGACCAGATCGTCGCAATTCTCGCGCTCCACCTCGGCGTCGATCTCGTCGCGGTCACGACGATGACGAACCTCGGCTTCCACCGGCTGATGGCCGACCAGGGGATTCGCGTCCTGACGACCGACGTCGGCGACCGCTACGTGCTCGAGGCGCTGCGTCGCGAGAGCGGTCTCCTGGGCGGCGAGCAGTCGGGCCACGTCATCTACCTGCGCGACCACGTCACCGGCGACGGGCTCGCCTCCGCGCTCCTCCTCTGCCGGGCCCTCGAGGGCCGTCCCCTGGCGGAGGCGGCGGCCGTGATGCCAAAGTACCCGCAGGTGAAGGAGAACGTCCCCGCCCGCGGCCGCAAGCCGAGCGACGAGCTCCTGCGCGAGGTCGAGCAGGTGAACGCCGAGCTCGCTGACCGGGCCCGCGTGCTCGTTCGCCGCTCGGGGACCGAGTCGGTGATTCGTGTGCTCGCCGAGGCCGAGACGCTGGCAGAGGCGGAGGAGCTATCTGCTAGGATCGGCGCTCTCGTACGACGAGAGCTCGGCTGAGGTCGCTCGGACGCAGGGGCGGCGCCACAGGCCGGGCTCTATGCGTTTTCGGGGGAGCTTGAAGGCTTCCAAGGAGGCTTCAGGTGTGCGGAATCATCGGATACGTCGGACCGAGGGCCTGCAAGCCGCTCCTCCTGAACGGCCTCGAGCGCCTCGAGTACCGGGGCTACGACTCCGCCGGGATCGCGCTGCACGAGGACGCGGGCCTCGACTACGTCCGCGCGGTCGGAAACCTGACGTTCCTGAAGGAGGCGGCCGGCTCGAACGGCTCGGTCGCCACCACGGGCCTCGGCCACACGCGCTGGGCGACCCACGGCCGCGTCGCCGAGCAGAACGCCCATCCGCTCACGGGCTGCGAGCCGGGCCGGATCGCGGTCGTCCTGAACGGGATCGTCGAGAACTTCCGCGAGCTCAAGGAGTCGCTCCTCGCCGACGGCCACGTCTTCGCCTCCGAGACCGACGCCGAGGTCGTCGTCCACCTCGTCGAGCGGCACTACCAGGGCGACCTCGCCGAAGCCGTCCGGGCCGCCTACCGGGAGCTCGAAGGCCACTTCGCCTTCGTCGTCATCCACCACGACCACCCCGACCTGCTCGTCGGCGCGCGGCACCAGTGCCCGCTCGTGGTTGGGGTCGGCTCCGGCGAGACCTTCCTCGCGTCGAACCTCGCTGCGTTCCTGCGCGAGACCCGAGACGTCCAGTTCCCGAACGACGGCGAGATCGTCGCGATCACCCCCCAAGGGGTGCGCTACGTCTCCGCGGACGGCGAGGCCGTTCCCGACCACGACACCGTCCGGGTCGACTGGGACGACGAGGGCGCCGAGAAGGGCGGGTACGAGACCTTCATGCTGAAGGAGATCTACGAGCAGCCCGACGGCGTCGCCGAGACGATCGGCGACCGCGTCCGCCACGGCCGGCTGGAGCTCGACGAGATCGGGCTCTCGGACGAGGAGCTGCGGAACCTCCGCCGGATCGTCGTGCTCGCCTGCGGGACGGCCTACCACTCGGGCGTCGTCGGCCGCTACGTGATCGAGGAGTGGGCCCGGGTTCCCGTCGAGCCCGACATCGCGAGCGAGTGGCGCTACCGCAACCCGGTCGTCGACCCGCACACGCTCGTGATCGGCATCTCCCAATCCGGCGAGACGCGCGACACGATCGAGGCGATGAAGCTCGCCCGAGAGCGCGGCGCCCGCACGCTCGCGATCACGAACATGATGGGCGCGCAGATCACCCGAGAGGTCGACGCCGTCCTCTACACGCGGACCGGGCTCGAGATGGCGGTCGCGTCGTCGAAGACGTTCACCGCCCAGATCGTCCTCTTCTATCTCCTGGGTCTCAAGCTGGCGCAGGTCCGCGAAACACTGTCGCCCGAGGAGATCCGCTCGCTCCTCGAGGAGGTGCACGCGCTCCCGCAGAGGATCGAGGCGTTCCTGGACGGGAACCACCCGATCGACGAGATCGCGCACCGCGTCCACGAAAAGCCGTTCTTCCTCTACCTCGGCCGCCACGTCGGCCTGCCGGTGTGCCTCGAGGGCGCGCTGAAGCTGAAGGAGCTCTCGTACATCCCGACCGACGCCTACTCGGCCGGCGAGATGAAGCACGGCCCGATCGCGCTCCGCCTCGAGGGCGCGCTGAAGCTGAAGGAGCTCTCGTACATCCCGACCGACGCCTACTCGGCCGGCGAGATGAAGCACGGCCCGATCGCGCTCCTCGACGAGGGCGCGCCCGTCGTCTGCGTGGCGACCGACTCGCACGTCTACGACAAGGTGGTCTCGAACATCCAGGAGACGCGGGCTCGCGGGGCGCACGTGATC
>VAYE01000294.1:2008-6020 GCA_005883235.1 Actinomycetota bacterium | reverse complement strand
CCTCACGATTCGATCCTCCTTCCGATCACGGCGCAGGCCCCGACGAGGGCGGCGCCGGCGAGGAGCCAGGCGACGAGCCCCTCGGGGACGGGCCCGATGTGGCCGATCGCCCAGCCGCCGGGGTCGTCCGGGTGCTTCGAGTGCACGACGTAGGCGATGATCGAGTCGAGCTCGCCGTCCGAGATCTGCGTCTTCGGGAAGCGGGGCATGAGGTACGGCCCGAGGCGCACCGCCTCGGCGATCTGCACCGGCGTCGCGTCGTGGAGCGGAGGGACGCGCGCGCCCGTGACGTAGCCGCCCTCGGCGACCACCTGGTGGCACCCCGCGCAGCTCTCGGTGAAGAGCCTGAGGCCCACGGGCAGACTGCCGCGCTCCGGGTGCGGCTTGGGCACCGCCGGCCCCTTCCCGAGCGAGGCGACGTACGCGACGAGCGCGTCGATCTTGCGCGGCGAGAAGAGGGAATGCCGCCGCGTCGGCTGATCTCGAGGGCTCGCGAGCGGCATGTAGCCGGTGCGGAGGTAGAAGTCCGCCCCGAGCGCGCCGACGGTCGTGAGGCGCGGCCCGCGGCCGGAAACGCCGCGGCCGTCGATCCCGTGGCAGGTGAGGCAGTTCGCGGCGAAGAGGCTCTTGCCGTTCGCAAACAGGATCGTGTTCCCCTGCTGCGCCGCCGCCGCCCCGGGCACGGCCAGCGCGAGGACTGCGACGGCGAGGAGCCGTCTCATCCCTGCCCGCACGGCGACCACCACGTCGTGCCGATCCCGTCGAGCAGGATCGCGCCCAGGAACAGCAGGTTGCCGGCCGACGCCGCGAGCGCGAAGAAGTGGATCCGCCCGAGCGGGGGCGGGCCCTCGTGCTCGACCTCGCGCGTCCGCAACGCCGTCGCTATCGCCGCGGCCTCGGCCGCCCCTGCGACCACCGCGGCGCCGATCGTCACGCCGATCTGCCAGCCCCTGATCTCGGCGCCCCAGTGGCTCCCGGCCGGATTGCAGCGGGCAACCCCGAGGATGAAGAGCGTCGCGTGCTGGCACGTCCAGGCAGCCGCGCCGCCGAGCAGCCCGAACCACTGCAGGAGCTCGACCCGCGCGCGTGTCCGCGGCGGCCTCACAGCGACGGGGAGAGCTGCGTCAGCACGACGATGACGGCGAGGGTGTTCACGAAGTGCCAGTAGAAGGTCGTCGCCCACAGGGCGGTGAGGCGGTAGCGCGTCAGCCCGGTGGTGAGCCGGAGCAGGAGCCAGAGGTTCAGCATGAGCCCGACCGCCACGTGCGCGTGGTGGGCGCCGAGGAGCGTGAAGTGGATCGAGCCGTACGCGCTGCTCGCCGGGGTGAACTTGCCGAGGTCGGCGAGGTAGAGGTGCATCTGCACCCCGAAGTAGGCGCTCTGGACGGCGAGCGCGGCGAGGAGTCCGAAGCGGGCGGCGCCGAGCCGCCCGGAGCGCGCCGCCCGCAGCGCCGCCTGCATCGGCAGGCTCGTCGCCACGAGGACGGCGGTCAGGATCAGCGGCAGCGCGACCTTCGGCGCCGGGGTCCCGCCCGGCGGCCAGTGCACGACCTTGAAGCGGAGTTAGAAGTACGTCCCGAGCAGGGCGCCGAAGAGCGTCGCCTCGGCGGCGACGAAGATCGCCATCCCCCACCACCCGTTCGGGTGCGCGACGGGCTGCGGGCGCCGCGCCGCATAGCCACCGCCAGTTCGAAGGCTGCCCGGTAACGAGCTCACGAGACCAAACCCCTTTCCCGAGCGGAGCGAAGGGACAAGCCAGATCCGCGGAGAATGCGCAGCATCTTCCGCGGCTACTCCGCCGGTTCCTGCGAGTGCCAGCCCGCCAGCGCCAGCGCGGCGAGCGCGCCGAAGATCCCGGCGACGACGAAGTGCGCGGTCAGGAGCATCACGAAGACGAGCGTCACGCAGAGCGCGAGCGTGATCGGCCACGCCGACTCGGAGGGCATCTCGAGCACGTCGTCGAGGTAGCCGTCGCGCACCGTCGAGGCGGGCGTCTCGTGACCCTCCTCGAGCACGAGCACCCCGGCCTCGAGCCGGCGCGCGTCCTCGTACCGGTCGTCGCGCAGACGAGGTTGCCGAAGATGAGCAGCAGGCCCGCGGTGAGGATGAAGGCGCCGATCGTCTCCGAGAGGTTGTAGGCGTCCCAGCCGAGGTGCGGCTGGTAGGTGTAGACGCGCCGCGGCATCCCGAGCAGGCCGACGATGTGCATCGGGAAGAAGGTCAGGCTCGTGCCGGCGAAGGTGAGCCAGAAGGACACCTTCGCCAGCGGCTCGTTGTACAGCCGGCCCGTGACCTTCGGGAACCAGTAGTACATCCCGCCGAGGATCGGGAAGACGGCCGCCCCGAAGATGATGAAGTGGAAGTGGGCGACGACGAAGTAGGTGTCCGTCGTCGCCTGGTCGAACGGGATCGCCGCGAACATGATCCCCGAGAGCCCGCCGACGACGAAGAAGGCGATGAAGCCGCCGATGAAGAGGAGCGGCGTCTTGAACTCGGGCCGGCCCATCATCACCGTCACGGTCCAGGCGAAGATCTGGATCGTCGAGGGGATCACGACCATCATGCTCGCGGCGGCGAAGACGATCAGCGTCACCGTCGGGAGGCCGGTCGTGAACATGTGATGGGCCCAGACGCCGAAGCCGATGAAGGCCACGAGGAGCTCGGCCAGCGCGACGAGCGGGAACGCCACCATCCGGTGCTTGGCGAAGGTCGGGATGATCGAGGTCGCGATCCCGAAGGCGGGCAGGACGATGATGTAGACCTCCGGGTGGCCGAAGAACCAGAAGAGGTGCTGCCATAGGAGCGCCGACCCGCCGCCGCCGACGTCGAAGAAGTGGAAGCTCAGGCGCCGCTGGAGCTCGAGGAAGACGAGGTCGGCCGTCAGCGGCGGCAGCGCGAAGATCAGAGACAGCGACACCGCGAGCATCGCGAAGATGAAGAGCGGCATCCGGTTCAGCGACATCCCGGGCGCCCGCAGCTTGAAGATCGTGACGATGAAGTTGATCGACGTGACCGTCGAGGAGACGGCGTTGAAGATCAGTCCGAGGGCGTAGAAGTCGATGTTCAGGCCCGGGTCGAAGCGCTTGAGCGCGAGCGGCACGTAGTTGAACCAGCCGGCGTCCGGCGCCTTGCCGACGAAGAGCCCGACGTAGATCAGGAGGCCGGAGCCGAGGAAGAGCCAGTAGCCGAGCGCGTTCGCCCGTGGGAAGGCCATGTCCCGGGCGCCCAGCATCAGCGGGACGAGGTAGTTGCCGAAGGCGCCCGTCGTCATCGGGATGATGAAGAGGAAGATCATCGTCACCCCGTGCATGGTCATCAGCTGGTCGTAGCGCTCCGGCCCCACGACGTGGCCGTTCGCGGTGGCGAGCTGCGAGCGCATGAGCAGCGCCTCGATCCCGCCGCCGGCGAAGAAGGCGAGCGTCGTGAAGAAGTAGAGGAGCCCGATCCGCTTGTGGTCGACGGTCGTGAGCCAGCCGACGAGGCCCGGCCGCTCCTCCCAGATCCGGTCGAGGCGGCCGATGCGCTGGCGGGCGCCCGGAGTGAGGACCTCGATGGCTATCTCAGACTCTCTAGGTAGTCGGTGAGCGCCCGGTAGTCGGCGTCGGAGAGGCCGAGGGCCGGCATCTTGTTCCCCGGCTTCACGTGCTGCGGGTCGCGGAGCCACTCCTCGAGCTCGCGCCGGTTGTTCGGGATCACGAGCGCCGCGAGCGTCGTCCGCGTGCGCAGGTGCGTGAGGTCGGGGCCGACGTCGCCGTGCGCGGCCGTGCCGCGGATCGTGTGACAGCCGGCGCAGGGCGTCGAGAGGAAGACCTGCTGGCCGCGACGCTCGCTCGCCGTCGCGGGCGGCCTGGCCGGCTTGGCCATGTTCGCGAGCCAGGCGCGGAACTTCGCCGGAGGGTCGGCGTAGACCCACATCGCCATGTGCGCGTGCTGGAGCCCGCAGAACTCGGCGCACTGGCCGCGGTAGGCGCCGGGCCGGTCGGCCTCGAGCAGGATCCGGTTCGTCCGGCCC